>JAUVON010000175.1 GCA_030599175.1 Desulfobulbaceae bacterium
AATCCTTTACCGAGCTGAATTATGCCCAGGGATTATTTGTACACCTGATAAATAAGCGATGGCTGAAAAAACTGCCAAAAGACCTTCAGGAAATCCTTCTCACTGTAATTGCAGAAGAAAGTGCAAAAACACGTGTGTTGACCCGTGAGCAGCATAATGTCCAGGTAGCAAAGGCCAAAGAGGCTGGAGTTCAGTTTATTAAGCTCTCTGACAAAGACATTCAACAGTTGAAACTGGAGGCCGAGCCGGTATTAAAAAAATGGGGTGACAAGATTGGCCCTGAGTACCTGGCTACAGTACGGGAAAAACTTGGCAGCTGATTGCCGGTCATCTGATTGATTCAAGGTCGAAGGGCTATCTCTCTTCGACCTTTTCCTGGTCAAATTTTCGTACTCTATGTTAAAGCAAATGTTTAAAAAAGTTGACCGTATCTTCCTCTTTATTGAAGAGTGGTCGCTTTTTACCGCTGTCTGCCTTGCCCTGCTGACGGCAATGGCTAATGTGATTCTTCGTAAAACCACCAATGACTTCAATCTTTACTGGTCGGATGAAGTTGTTCGCAAGGTAATCTATTTCTCCACCTATATAGGATGTGTCGCTGCTATTCGAGGACATCAGCTAATCCGTATTACCGCCCTTCCTCAAGTGATTCCGGCTCTAAAAAAACCTCTCGCTCTCTTTTCTCATCTTTCGGTTCTGCTGTTTGCAGGATTAATGATCTTTCTCGGTTCTAAGATGACCCTGATGATGTATGAAGATGAATATGCGAAAACAGCCACCCTGCAAATACCAGAGTACTATTTTTATGCTGTCCTGCCGATTATGGGCTTTATGATGTTCATACGGACCATCATTGCCATGCGTGAAAGCTGGATCGGCAAACGGGACATGACCACAGAGAAATAGACAATGGAACACAGCTACCTTATCATTTTTGCAATTCTCGTTGGCTGTCTTGCCTCCACTGTGCCGGTCTTCCTGGCTCTCTTTTTCACCGGCACTATTGGTCTCGTCTATGGAATTGGCATCGACCCGCAGATTGTCATCGAAGTGCTCTATCGCAGTATGGATAAATTTGCACTGATCGTTGTCTTGTTCTTTATCCTCTGCGGCAATATTATGACAAAAGGTTCCATTGTCGAAAAACTGATAAAAGTCGCCAATGTCCTGGTCGGCTTTCTCCCTGGAGGATTGGCCATTGCCGGTGTCCTTGCCTGCGGTTTCTTTGGGGCTATTTCAGGTTCTACCGTAGCTACCGTTGTTGCCATCGGCGGCTTTATGATCCCGGCTCTTATCGAAAACAACTATGATGAGAAGTTCACCGTAGGCCTTATGACCACGGCCCCCATTCTCGGCGTCATCATTCCGCCGTCGATTGCCATGATCCTCTACTCCATGGTCAGTAATGACCAGCTTGAAGCCCTCTTTCTCACCGGCTTTATCCCAGGGTTAATGATCATTCTGGCAATGAGTTTTTATACCTATATTGTATGCAAAAAGGCGGGTATGAAGAGGCGGGAGCGACCTTCTATAAACGAAGCCCTGATGGTACTGAAAGAAGGCAGCTGGGCACTTTTTCTACCGATTTTGATCTTCGGCGGGATCTATTCCGGTCTTTTTACGGCCAATGAAGCTGCAGTTGTTGCATGTTTTTATGCTTTTTTTGTGGAAACCTGCATTCACCGGGATATGAAAATTACTGATATTAAACCGGTAGTCGTCTCTTCCGCCATTACCTCGGCCACCCTTTTGATAATTGTCGCCGGAGCTTCTGTTTTTGGAGAATATCTCACCTTTGAGCAAATACCCGGAAAAATTGCCTCCATAGTTGTTGCAAATATATCTTCCCCCTGGGTCTTTCTGTTGTCGGTCAACATACTGCTGCTTTTTATCGGTATGTTTATGGATATTATCTCTGCGACCCTCATTCTCACTCCGATTTTTTTACCTCTGCTCGACAGATTCGGTATCAGTACCCTGCATTTCGGTCTGCTTATGACCATCAACCTCGGCATCGGTTACTGCACCCCGCCACTTGGCGTAAGCCTCTATATCTCAGGGACGATTGCCAATAAGAATCTGGTCTATGTCTCCCGCGCGGTAATGCCTTTTATCCTGATTCAGATTGGTATTCTGCTCCTGCTCACCTTCTTTCCTGATATTGTCCTGCTGCTGCCTCGTCTGATTTACGGCTAAATGATGGTGTCGTAAAAACTCTTCATCTTGTTCGTTGTTACAATTTTTCTATCATTACGACGTACTGTATGTACGCCGAAATAATAAAAAAATTGCACGCCTCCAATATGAAGCTTTTTACTTATCCATCAAAATTGAAGTTTTTACGAGTCCATCAAACTTGATGGCGTTGTCAAATCTTCACCTGCCACCGAGACAACAGAGAATATATTTCCAGTCCAGTTACAGAATCTCTGTGCTCTCTGTGTCCTCTGTGGTAATTTATTGTTTTCAAATTATTTTATTGAGTGATTATCGTTTTTGTTATTTAAAAGGATCAAAATGCCCCCCCCAAATCCTGAACTCGAACTCGCTGATGAATTTGTCAACTCGACAAACTGCAATATATTCCTGACAGGTAAAGCTGGTACAGGCAAAACAACCTTCCTGAAAAACCTGAAAAAAACATGCCCAAAGCGAATGGTTGTTGCCGCACCGACCGGAGTTGCTGCTATAAATGCCGGAGGGGTTACTCTCCACTCATTTTTCCAGATGCCTTTTGGCCCATTTGTTCCAGGCAGTGAAGCATACAGTCAGATCAACCAGCGCCGCTTCAATAAAGAAAAAATTAATATCATGAAGAGTCTTGATCTTTTGATTATAGATGAAATAAGCATGGTTAGAGCGGATGTACTTGACGGAGTAGATGTAGTACTGCGACGCTACCGCCGAAGTAATTCACCCTTCGGAGGCGTACAACTGCTGATGATCGGTGATCTGCATCAACTTTCGCCAGTAGTGAAAGATGCGGAATGGAACATCCTGCAGCAATATTATGATTCTGCCTACTTCTTCAGCAGCAACAGTCTCAGCAAAACCGAACTGCTACCCATCGAACTCAAACATATCTACCGTCAAGCTGACAGTCGATTCATCGATCTTCTCAATTCCGTTCGGAATAACATCCTTGAAAAACCTGATCTGGATGAATTGAATAAACGCTGTAATCCGAATTTCACAGCAGGTGACAAAGAAGGATACATTACCCTCTGCACCCATAACCGCAAGGCTGATGCTATTAATATTTCCAAACTTGGGGTCATCAAAAGCAGATCACACCGATTTGATGCCAAAATAGAGGGGGATTTTCCGGAACATACCTATCCAACCCCGGCTGCCCTTGAACTGAAAGTTGGCGCCCAGGCGATGTTCGTGCGCAACGACCCGTCTCCTGATAAACAATATTTTAATGGTAAAATTGGTGAAATTACCCAGATCAAAAATAATGAAATATGGATTAAATGTCCAGATGATCCTAACCAGATCATTGTCGAACCGGCCGCCTGGGAAAATATCGAATACAAACTCGACCAGGAAAGTGGGGAGATAAAAGAGAACAAAATTGGCAAGTTTGAGCAGTTTCCCCTCAAACTTGCCTGGGCCATTACCATTCATAAAAGCCAGGGTCTTACCTTTGACAAGGCGATCATCGACGCACAGGCTGCTTTTGCCCATGGCCAGATATATGTCGCCCTCAGCAGATGCAGAACTCTTGAAGGCATGGTGCTCATCTCACCCATTTCAGTTCGCAGCATGAAAACAGATCCAGCCGTTCTGCGCTTTACCAGGGAAGCGCTGCTTAATCAGCCGAACCAGGAAATAGTGGAAGCTGCTAAAATCCAGTACCAGCAGCAATTACTGCTGGAATGTTTTGATTTTCAGCGACTGAGCTATCTCCTTAGAAGATTGATTGGAGCAGTATCAACCGACACAAAGCTTGTTCATATTTCCGGAATTGTGGATATAAATGAACTGCAGCAAAATATTCTGAAACAAATTTGCATCATTGGTGAGAATTTTAAACGTCAGTTGCAGGCTCTTTTTCAAGGAGAAATCCTGCCCTCGGAAGATCGAGCTATCGTTGAGCGAATAAGCAAGGCATCAATCTATTTTCAGGAGAAACTGGAATCGATCTTTTCAAATCCAATTCAAAAAATGCAAATTGAAACGGACAATAAAGAGATCCGAAAAAAAATCCGCAAGACGCTCAAGCAGCTGGTTGAGGAAGGCGCAGTAAAGATGGCTGCTGTTGCATGCTGTCAAACCGGATTTTCTCCCCCCGAATATTTACGCCGTATCTCATCTGCTGAAATTGAGTCCTTGAAAAAGAAAGAAAAAAGCAGCCCCATCATCTATTCTGAGTCAGACATTGCTCACCCCCAGCTCTTTAAGACCTTGCGAGAGTGGCGAATGCAGAAGGCAACCGACGAGAATATTGCACCATTCCAGGTTCTGCACCAGAAAACACTTATCCAGATAATAGTTAACCTGCCGGACAATATTACTGCTCTTGAGAAAATCAAAGGAATCGGAAAAAAACTATCAGAAAGATATGGTGAGGAATTAATTGCGATGGTTTCCGCCTATCGCCTGGAGCATGAGATTAAAGAGGTGATCCTGCCCGCCCCCAGTGAAGAACAACTAAAAGCCGCTGCTGATAAACAGCCCAATGTCAAAAATACAAGGGAAATCACTCTTGAACTCTTTGATAAAGGATCCACAATAGCGGAAATTGCCAGGGAACGGTCCCTGGTCAACTCTACCATCGAAGGCCATTTAGCGTTTTTTATCTCAAAGGGGAAACTGAAAATAGAAAATATAGTGGAGGGGGGAAAGAGAGAAATAATCGAGCGGACAATTAATGGTATGAAAGAAGGCTCTCTAAAAGAAATAAAACATGCTCTTGGTGGCGACTTTTCCTACGGGGAAATACAGCTGGTTCAGGCTCATCTGAGGTTTCTGAAAAAGCAGCCTTAACAGGTGATTCCTTTCTGTCCTCTAAATACTTTATCTGCAGGCTGATACTCTGCTCTGTTCTTGCGATACGATATAACACGGTCAATCAACTGGTTGCATCTCCGTTCAAGCTTCTTCCGACCCAAATATGCAATATGTCTCGACAGGGGAATCAGTTCATGACTCTCATAACGCCCCTTCAGATCAATGATAACAGGTTGAAATGACTTGTCATGATGTGATCTCAGGACAATATTTTTGAGGTTCAGATCAAAGATAAATATATCATTTGAGATCAAAAAATTACAGAAATCTCCTATGACCTTTTGAATATATTCAAGGTCACACTCATCCTGACAGACGATAACGTCCCAGAGCGTCTTTGAAATTCCACCGTCATCGTCTCGAATACAGTCGCATACGAGTCCTGTTCCCCTGTTGGTAGTAACAAAACCATAGCAGTGACTGATACAGAATAGATCAACATGTTCACGCATCAGGAACTGGTAGCCTCTCAACTCCTTGATGTTTGCCTGCTGTTCTTCTTTTTTCCTGCCAACTGGAATTTTTATAACGAGATCAGGGTTTGCCGGGTGCAGGTAACAGACTCTCACTTTACCGCTATTGATTGGACTATTGCTGTCAAGAGAGATCATATTTTTCAATCGGGCTCATCTTCCCCATAATATCCGCCGGAATAGCCATATGAGGAAAAGACTTTCTTTTGGATATAGCTGTTCTTCATGCCGTTAAAAACCACACCTATAATTTTCTCGGGCCCTATCAGATCTACCATGGTTTTTATATGGGATTTATCCGATTTTCCGTACCCGACAACCAGAACCACGCCTTCAACTTCTTTTGCCAACACATTGGTTTCAGAGGCAACCTGATAGGGAGGAGTATCAAAGATGATGAAGCGATCTTTATACCGGCTGGAAAGTTCAGTAACCAGCATGGACATACGGGAAGACGATAACAGCTCAGCAGGATTAACCGGTGAATCTCCACTGGACAGGAGAGAAAGCTTTTCAATAGAAGTTTTATGGATTAATTCAGAAATATCACAATCTTCTCTTAGATAGTTTGACAAGCCTCTCCGGCAAATCGATGCCAGGCCAAACAACCGTGCCAGTGAAGGACGCCGAAGATCACAATCAACCAAAAGCGCATGTTGATCCAGGCCACGGGCAATAGTCACCGCAAGATTTGCCGACACAAAACTCTTTCCCTCCTGGGGTGCACTTGATGTGACCAGGATTGACTGTGGTCTCT
>JAUVON010000153.1 GCA_030599175.1 Desulfobulbaceae bacterium
CCACCCAGTTTTTCGATCAGTCCGTCATATCTTCCCCCGGCACATACGGCAGACTGTGCACCAAGGTCTGTGGTGGTAAACTCAAAGGTGGTTCGGCAGTAATAATCAAGCCCCCGAACCATGAATTTATTGAGACTGTAATCAACACTCAGCTGCTGCAAAGCACCCTGTACCCCGGAAAAATGAGTCTTGCAGTCGGCACAAAGGTGTTGAAGAATGGACGGCGCCAGCTCAACCTGCTCCCGGCAATTACTTTTTTTACAATCAAGCACTCTCATCGGGTTAGTAGAACTTCTCCGCTTACAATCTTCACACAACTCGTCCAGACGACTCTCAATAAAAGATAGCAGCCGTATACGGTAAGCAGGTCGACACTGTGGACAACCGAGAGAATTCAACTCAAGGCTCACTGAGATACCAAGTTCTGAAAACAACATTGCTGCCATTGCCATGAGTTCGGCATCCACAAGAGGATTCTCTGAGCCAAGAATCTCAATATCCATCTGATGGAACTGCCTGAGTCTACCCTTCTGCGGCCGTTCATGCCGAAACATCGGCCCAATGGTGAAGAGTCGCTGCACCGGCTTTTGAACATAGAGGCCATGCTCTATATAGGCCCTTAAAAGAGAGGCTGTGGCCTCGGGCCGCATTGTGACCTGCTTGTCGACAAAAGTGTACATCTCCTTTTCGACAATGTCCGTGGCCTCACCAATGGATCTTGCAAAAAGCTCTGTCTTTTCCAGGATCGGTAATCTGATCTCAAAAAAGTTAAATCGCCGAAAGACATCTCGAGCTGTATCTTCCACATACTTCCAAAGTTCAACCTCACCCGGAAGAATATCTTTAAACCCTTTCAGGGCCTTAATCTTCAAAACTGTCTCCAAAAATAAGAGAGGGATAAAAGAGTGATTAATTTGATCACAACAGCGAATTTAACTGCAATTCAACACTTTTGTCAAGCACCGCCGCAGCGTCCAATCTTTAAACCAGTCACTGCCATATGGTTTTCTCTGTTATGATTTCAAGCCGATACAATATTTTTTGACCCATTTTCCATATCATACTCCCTTGACAAAACAGGGGAAGAGAGGCATTATCTTGTTTTCTATCCTACAATGTTATAATTAAAGGAGTTGTCTCCTCATGAAATTGCCTGCTCTTAAAATCGGTAAATTTAGTGCTTCGTTTCCTCTAATCCAGGGGGGAATGTCCGTACGTGTCTCCACCTCAGCACTTGCCGCTCCTGTTGCTGAATGTGGTGGCATTGGCGTCATAGGCGGATCAGGTATACCCTCGGAGGAACTCAACGAAGATATAAAAAAAGCCAAATCTGCAACTGATGGTGTAATCGCAGTAAATATCATGTACGCCATGAAGGACTTTACCGAGCTGGTAATGAGTTCCATTGATGCAGGAATTGACATGATAATTACCGGAGCCGGATTTTCCCGTGATATCTTCAAGATCGGTAAAAAATACAATACTCCTGTTGTTATGATCGTTTCATCACCGGCCCTGGCAAAACTGGCTGAAAGACTTGGAGCATCTGCCGTTATCGTTGAAGCTAAAGAGGCAGGGGGACACCTCGGTACGGATAAGCCTCTAAGAGAACTTTTTCCAGCGGTCAGGGACGTTATAAAAAAGATACCCCTGATCGCAGCAGGCGGCATTACCAATGGCTACGAAATGGCCGAAATGATGGATAAATACGGCGCTGACGGGGTACAGATCGCCTCACGCTTTGTCCTCAGTGAAGAATGCGACGTCGCCGATGAGTTTAAACAGGCTTACCTGGACGCAAAGAAGGAAGACATTGTCCTTACTTCCAGCCCGGTCGGCCTTCCTGGCCGCGCCTTGAATAACCCATTTGTCAAGGCGATGAATGCCGGCGAAGATGTCAGCACCAAGAAATGCCCATATGTTTGTATTAAAAATTGCAGCCATCTATACTGCATCAACACGCGACTTACACTGGCCCGTGACGGCAATACCAGAGACGGTCTCATCTTCTCCGGAGAGAACACCTACAAAATGGATAAAATTCTCTCTGTCGCTGAAATTTTCAAGCAATTCAAAAAACAGGCGGAATCAGTTTATAAAGCAGGGCGAGGGTTCAGTCCTGCAGTTTAATAAACAGCCTCTCCAATCATGATTCCAGCAAAAAAAGTCCACACAGCTACTGTGCCTTCTGCTAATGGCGCCAATGCCCTGATAATACCCCATGAGCATCATCCACTCACTTTGGAAATGATTGATTCGGATGCTCTTCACGTACTCAGGAAATTGAATAATGCAGGTTTTACCGGTTATCTGGTAGGGGGTGGAGTACGGGATCTTTATCTCGGGAAAAAACCTAAAGATTTTGATATCAGTACGAATGCAAAGCCTGGTCAATTACGTAAACTTTTCCCCAACAGCTGCACCATCGGTCGACGATTCAGACTGGTTCAAGTCTTCTTTAAAAAAGGTAAGATAATTGAAGTCTCAACTCTGCGTTCCTTAAGCGAACATGACCTTGACGGGCCGGAGCAGGTTCTTGCCCCCAATAATACCTTCGGCACCCTGGGTGAAGATGCCCAACGCCGGGATCTCACAATTAACTCCCTGTTTTATGAGATTAAAAACAATACCATCATCGACTATGTGGAAGGAGTAAAAGATCTCCAAAACTCCATTGTCCGAATGGTCGGCACCCCTGTAAAAAGAATCACCCGCGACCCGGTTCGCATGATGCGCGCCATTCGCCACAGTGCAAGGAATGACTTTAAAATTGAGAAACATACCTGGAAGGCAATCTGTTCAAACAGCGACAAACTCACCTTCTGCCCGCCCTCCAGGCTGCGTGATGAAATTATTAAAGAGTTCTACAGCGGTGCTGCCTCCCCCTGGTTTGAGCTGGCACTGGAGTCAGGTATTTTCCCTGCCCTTTTCCCCCTCTACAGCCCTATCCTTTCGAAAGGTTCCCGAGGTAGTACTAATTCCAGAACACAACTCTCCCGGCTGTTCAAAACCATAGATCAGACAAATGCAACGGCACTGGAGCACAAAATACACCGCCAGCCTGACTTCTTTTTCTTCGCCCTCATCCTTATACCCTGGGCTGAGTCCCGATACCAGATTTTCAGCACCTTCTATAAGGGATCGCAGCTTTTTCAGATATCAAAGCGGATGCGCAGTGAACTCGATCAAACACTTGGAACCGACCTTAATCTTCGCCGTTCCCTCCGACAGGAAATTGTCAATCTGCTGACCAACCTCTCAACTCTTATTCATAATAGGAAAAATAACAGCTGGCCAAAGTGGTTGATGAAAAAAAGCTACTTTAGTAAATGTTCACTCTTCTACAGTTTTTATATTGAAACCACTGGAGGAGAACCTGTCACAGAGCAACAACTAAAAATTGAATCGCCCCCTAGACAACACAGGTCACAAATATCTTCAACCAAAAAAACGTCAACCCACAGAACCAAACCCGCTTTTTCCCACAAGAGCAAAGGCTCCATCTTCGGCTTCAAGAAATAGCACCGATGTTCAAGTTGTGCGAACATGTCATGCTCGCCCCACATTCTGCGACCAGCACCTGCAACTATCCATTTTCATTACTTCATCACCTCACAAAAGGATATTCAACCAATTACTCCTTGATATCTCCCCCATCAAATGGTACTTCTTGACAATTAATCCAGCAACAGGCGTACCTACACAACAATCAGCCCTTCTGGTTGTGCAATAAACGCACTGTTTGCACAACCAATTTATATTTTTTCGGCATTGATGATGTCGTTGCAATTGCGCTTCGAGCATAATTGTTGCCAAAGCAATAGGAGGTTGATATGGCAGACACGGTAAACAGGACTCTGGATCCGCAAGTTGATCGGCGCGGTTTCCTTAAGGGATGCACAATGGCTGCAGCCGCTTTAGGGCTATCCGATGCTATGATTCCAAAACTTGTAGAAGCCGCAGCAACAGCGGAACGGCCACGGGTTATCTGGCTCCATTTCCAGGAATGCACAGGATGTACAGAAACTCTGCTCCGTGGCTCTCATCCGGATCTGGCACGTCTTATTCTCGATATTATTTCACTTGACTACCATGAGACCGTAATGGCTGCTGCCGGTCATCAGGCTGAGCACAACCTGATGGAAACAGTTGAAAAGCATCCTTTTATACTGGTTGTAGAAGGTGCAATCCCAAGAAAAGATGGTGGCATTTACTGTAAAATTGCCGGCAAAACAGCGATGGATATACTTGCGGAAGTCGCCCCGAAGGCTTCGGCAATTATCTCTATTGGAACCTGCGCCTCCTTTGGCGGCGTGCAAGCTGCTTCACCAAATCCAACAGGTGCTGCCGGAGTTCAAGACTACCCTGAATTAGTCGGTGGCACACCCATCATAAACATTCCAGGCTGCCCCCCTAACCCGATCGCCTTTTTAGGAACCGTCCTCCACTATCTCACCTTCAAGAGACTGCCTGCTTTGGACAGCATGAACCGTCCGCTCTTTGCTTATGGTCGCAGGATCCATGACCAATGTGAAAGAAGGGCCCACTTTAATGAAGGTCGTTTTGTCGAACAATACGGTGACGAATTTCATAAACTTGGCTACTGCCTTTATAAGGTCGGCTGTAAGGGACCTGAGACATTTGCAAATTGTCCCGCTGTACGTTTTAACGATGTGAGTGTATGGCCGGTAAGTGTTGGTCATGGCTGTACAGGGTGCACCGAACCGAATTTCTGGGACACCATGACACCTTTCTATGAGAGACTGCCAAATGTTACAATCCCTGTTGCCGGCATTGTAGCAGGCGCAGATTCAGTCGGTAAAAAAGTACTGGGTGTAACAGCTGCCGCCGTCGGGATTCATGCCGCCGTCGGGATTGGTAAACGATTGGTAAAAGGTAAAAGCAGTGATGATGAATAACAGCCTTTACCAGCGCCAGGAAAACAATTCCCGGCACATGACAATCTAACAACTTATGGAGGTTTCACATATGGCTCAGCGAATTACCATTGATCCAATTACCAGGATCGAGGGTCACTTAAGAATAGATGTTGAAGTGGATGGGGGAGAGATCACTAAAGCATGGTCCTCCGGCCAGATGTTTCGCGGACTGGAAAATATCCTTAAAGGCCGCGACCCCAGGGATGCCTGGCTTTTTACCCAGCGTATCTGCGGTGTCTGTACCACCGTTCATGCCCTTGCTTCGGTTCGCGCCGTTGAAAATGCACTTGGACTTGCAATCCCACTGAACGCCCAGCTGGTTCGTAATATGGTCCAGTCACTCCACTGTCTGCATGACCATATCGTTCATTTTTATGCCCTTTCCGCCTTAGACTGGGTAGATGTAGTTTCGGCGCTGGACGCAGACCCGGTTGCCACCGCAAAACTTGCCGACAGTCTCTCCGACTGGCCCGGCAACAGCCCGAAACGTTTTGTGGCGGTAAAAGATAAACTTAAAGCTCTTGTTGCAAGCGGTCAACTGGGACCGTTCGCCAACGCCTACTGGGGTCACTCTGCCATGAAACTGCCGCCAGAGGCAAACCTTATGGCGGTATCCCATTATCTTGAAGCTCTTGATTATCAGCGAAAAGCTACTCAGGCACTGGCAATCATCGGCGGCAAAAACCCGCATATCCAGAATTTTTCTGTTGGTGGTGTAACCACTAACCTCAACCCGGATAATGAGACCGCCGTCACCATGGAACGTCTCTTCTATATCAAGCAGCTGGTATCAGAAGTCAGAGATTTCGTCAACATGGTCTACGTCACCGATGTCGTGGCGGTTGGAGCTCTCTATAAAGAATGGCTTCCGTATGGTGCAGGGGTTACCAACTACCTTGCAGCCCCGGATATGTTTACTGATGCTGCTGGTACCAAGGCTGATCTTCCCGGCGGCACCATTTTTGGTGGCGACCTGGGAACAGTGAAGCCCATCGTCGGCCTTGATGATTCTTATTTCAAAGAAAACGTAGAAGAGTCGATTGCCCGCTCCTGGTACGATGGGGACTGGTCCAAGCATCCCTGGGAATCAAGCACTGACCCCAAATATTCCGATTTTGAGGATGAAGGCCGCTACTCATGGATGAAAGCACCACGATTCCAGGGTAAACCAATGCAGGTCGGACCTCTTGCCCAGATGGTAGTGGGCTATGCCCAGGGTCATAAGCTGACAGTCAAAAGTGTAAATGCTGTTCTTGATCGTATCAGTGCAGTGGCAGGAGTCAAAGTCGGACCTGAAATTCTCCACTCCACAATTGGGCGGCATGCGGCACGGGCAGTCCGGGCATCGATGATGGCTGATCTTGCCCTCGATCACTGGGAGCTGCTTGTCAATAACATCGGCTCCGGTGACCTTGAGATCTTCAACCCGCCTACATTCCCGAAAGGTGAACAGCGCGGTGTTGGTGTACACGAGGCTCCAAGGGGTATCCTTTCACACTGGATTGTTATTCAGGACGGCAAGATCAAAAACTACCAGTGTGTGGTTCCCTCCACCTGGAATGCAGGACCTCGCGATGCAGCTGGTCAACTTGGACCGTACGAAGCTTCTCTTATGGGCAATCCGATTGCTGATCCGGAAAGACCTCTTGAGGTGCTTCGCACTATCCATTCATTTGACCCGTGTATTGCCTGCGCTGTCCATATGCTGGACCCCGAAGGTAAGGAAGTTGTGAAAGTCAAAGCTCTGTAATGGAGGAAATATAATGGCAACATATGAGAAACATCATTGCTGGAGCATACTGCTTCGGCTCTTCCACTGGATGTTTGTACTGTCCATCATTTCTCTTGTAACGACAGGGTTCTATATCAATAATCCGTGGA
>JAUVON010000280.1 GCA_030599175.1 Desulfobulbaceae bacterium
AGTACGAGAACATCAGCTCCGGTATCAGCAACCTGGGCAATAGTTGTTCTGAGCTGTTCCATAATCGGAGTACGGCCAATTATTCGTGGGCCGGGGGCGCTGTGAAGTTCAAGTTTACGGCGCAGGTTTCTGTTTTCTATTGTCAGGCTTCTTTTTTCAAGCCCTCTGAGGACTGTTTTGACAAGTCTCTCTGATGAGTAAGGCTTTTCAATAAAATCATATGCACCATCCCGCATTGCCTGTACTGCTATTGAAACATCTCCATGACCGGTAATAAGTATTACCGGTAGATCCTGGTCTATTTTGTGAACCTCCGTGAGAAATTGCAGGCCGTCCATATTAGGCAGACGAATGTCACATACAATGATTCCAGACCATTCTCTATTGACCTGTTCCAAACCTTTTTCAGCGCTATCTCTGCAAATAACATCCAGGTCTGCCAGTTCAAGAGTTTGTCGATTTGCCTGACGAATATGTTTTTCATCGTCAATAAAAAGTACTTCTTTTTTGTCTATCATACTTTCTTACGCTTTATCTAAAGTGATCTCAAATCGTGCACCTTTCTCCGAATTCACCAGATGTATTTCACCTCCAAAATCCCGAATAATCCGATCACTGATTGTAAGTCCCAGCCCCAGCCCCTGGCCTGATTTTTTGGTAGTGTAAAACGGATCAAATATTTTTTTTATCTGTTCGTTGAATACACCTGGCCCGGTATCCTGGACAGCTATTTGAACACTGTTTCCCTTAATTCTTGCCTCAACGAGAAGCTTTTTTTCAATCTGCCCATCCATCGCCTGCATACCATTACTGATAAGATTAACCAGAACCTGTTGCAATAATACGTTATTTGCGCGAACTTCAATATTTTCGGGAAGGATTTCAATCCTCAGTTCAACACCGGATTCACGAAGACTTGGTTTTAGAATTTCAAGTGCACCATCCACTACTCCGTGCAATGGGACTACGGAGATCTGGCCACCTGATTTTCTCGAGAAAAGTTTCAATTGAATACCTATCTGGGCCATGCGTTCGGTAAGTTCACCGATCTGCTCCAGATTCCACATGGCATCCTTAAGACGTCCTTTTTCTAAGAACTGTTTTCCATTGTCGGTATAACTCCTGATTGCAGCAAGAGGTTGGTTTAATTCATGATTTATACCAGCTGACATCTGTCCCAAGACTGCGAGTTTAGCCGCGTGGATGAGCTCATTTCTGGTTCTTTTCAGTTTGGTTTCCGCTTGTTTACGTTCCAAGACTTCTTTTTTCAAGAGAGTGTTTGCTTCAGTAAGTTTCTGTGTTCTATCGAACACCCTTGATTCTAAGCGTTCATTAGCATCCTCCAGGCCTTTTCTTGACTTTTCCTCAATTCTGTTCAATTCAGCAAGACGGTAATGCCGTTGAACGAACATCAGGAGTATAAGGTAACCACCCAAAAGTGTGAATACAGTCATAACATTTACCCACAAAACACGCTTTTTGAGAGCAGCAGTGTCTGAAAGAATATGAACTGTCCAGCCGGCCTGGGGCATCATTTGAGATTGTTTCAGCATTCTTTTTTGATCTTTGTTCTCGCCCATCCCTATCTTCATAATCTGCGTCCGCTCATCGGTATCAACAACTAAATCACTCAATTGTATCAACGAATCAACCGGATACCGTTTGCTTTCTACAATTCTATCAATCACCTCACCTTCAAGCGGATGAAGGGTCTTATATCGCCACTCGGGTTTTGTTGTTATGAAAATAACACCATCGGGATCGGAGACAAGAAAACTGTCATCCCTGTTGGCCCATTTTTGCTCTACATGGTCTATGTTTATTTTAACAACTACTGCTCCAAGAATATCATCATCTTTTCTCACAGGATAGGCAAAATAGTATCCACGTTTCGAAGAAGTGGTGCCCAAGGCAAAATATCTGCCAAGTTTTCCTTTCATAGCCTGTTTGAAGTATGGTCGATAGCTGAAATTTCGACCAATAAAGGGATGCTGCTCCTGCCAGTTGCTGGCGGCAATAGTGAGTCCGTCTTTATTCATTAAATAGGTGTCAAGCGCATCACTCACCCTGTTAATCGTTTCCAGGTACCTGTTGAGTTTTTCAATTCTCCTGTGTTCATGTGGGCTTAACAATGCGCTGACAAGGTTTTTATCAATCGTCAACAATTCTGGCAGGCTCTCATATTTTTCAAGAACACCTTCCAGATAGTTTATATAGAGTTCCAACCGGACATTCCCCTGTCCTGCAAGCTCAGTCAAACCTCTTTCGTAAGTCCATGCCGATACGATATTGAGAAGATAAAGAGTCAGAATAATAAAAAACAGACCGCTTAATAGAATATTTCTGGTTTTGGAAGTGGTGTATTCTTTCATTATCCTCAGGGCCTCAACCCTGGAGTCAGTGAAAATCCGATGTTTGTATCATCTTATTTCAATTCCGCCAGCAGCTACTGCCGATTTTACTTCATTAATCGCTACCTCTTTTCTGTGAAAGATGCCTGCCGCAAGAGCAGCTTCCACATCGGTTTCTATAAACACCTCTACAAAATGTGCGGCACTGCCGGCACCACTTGAAGCAATCACGGGAATAGAAACTGCTCCTTTGACCATGTTGATGAGTTCAAGATCAAAACCGCTGTTGGTACCGTCTTTATCAATGCAATTCAATAAAATTTCACCGCAACCAAGTACCTCACAGGCAGTTGCCAGCTGTATAACATCTATATCTCTTGCTTCCCGTCCTCCTTTAACAGTGCATTGATACCAGCAATACTTCTGTCCATCCGGGCCCTGCAGGGGCGTTCCAATGGTTGCATGGAGTGTATCTTCAGGACTATGAACATAGACCCGCCGAGGATCAATTGAGATTACAACGGCCTGGGCACCGTAAACAGTTGATATCTGCTCTATGGAACTCTTTCCTGTTTTTTTTCCCGAAGCAAGATAATTCTCCACGGTATAGACTGCATCGCTGCCTATGGAGATCTTGTCCGCCCCTGAACGGAAATATTCGGAAGCAACATCAAGGGACGAATATTCTTTTCCTTCAGAGTCTGTAAATTCTTTTATTCCTCCTCCAATAGTTAAAGGAACAAATACATTTTCTGATGTTTTTTGCAAAACTTCGAGCATTGGCTGATCCTGCATCGGGAAATCCCTGAACCCGGTTATATTGAGGAAGGTTATTTCATCAGCCCCCTCCTCATAATATCGTTTGGCAAGTTCAACCGGCTTGCCTAAATTACGTACTTCTCCCTTCTCTTTAACATCATATTGATCCCCCTTGGTAACCACCAGATCTCCACTACTGTTAGTGCGTACATCGAGACAGGCGATAATTCTTTTAGCTATTTTTGTCTCTTTAACTATCTCTTTTACCTGAGTACGGACTTCAATAGAATCATAGCTGTCATGATGGAAATAATTTTCCATAATCCTTAAACCAGCCTTACCACTCTTCTCGGGATGGAATTGAAACGCGGTTATATTGCCTTTCTTAACCGCAGACACAAACTTGATGCCATAATCAGTTGTTGCAAGAACCCATTCTTCAGTCAAATGATCGCTGTATGCACAGTAGGAGTGAACGAAATAGAGCTTTTCATTCCTGTAGCTGTTCATTAAAGGAGTTTCCTGCAGTAGTTGTATATTGTTCCATCCAATCTGCGGTACAGATAATTCCCCTCCAGGAAATCGTTTTATCAGGCCTGGAATGATTCCGAGCCCCGGGATTCCAGGGGACTCTTCACTCCCCTCATAGAGTGTCTGAAGCGCCACACAGATACCAAGAAATGGCTTGTCTTCACCAATGCGTTTAATCAACGGTTCAATATAACCCATTTCCGCGAGACGACTCATAACCAGACCAAAACTTCCCACCCCGGGAAAAATCAATTTATCTGCGGTTAGAATATCTGCAGGTTTTTTTACATCCTTTACTTCAATACCAAATTTTCTAATTGCATTTCTAACGCTGCGAATATTACCAGCACCATAATCCAACAAGGTGATCATCTAAAAGTTCCTTGTATTCTGTCTTGAGAAATGAACCATTTCCGGTTCTGAGGTCGTTTCAAAATTGAACGACAGCCATTTTACAATTCAACATAGTAACGACCTGTCGCACATTGTTTACAGAGAA
>JAUVON010000225.1 GCA_030599175.1 Desulfobulbaceae bacterium
ATATTATCCCGTAAATAGTCAAAACCGAACTCATTGTTTGTACCGTACGTGACATCAGCACCATATGCCTCCCGGCGCTCATCATCCATCAACCCATGAACTATCTTGCCGAAACTCATACCAAGGAAATGATACACCTGTCCCATCCATTCCGCATCACGGGCAGCCAGGTAGTCATTAACGGTAACCACATGAACCCCTTTCCCGGTAAGCCCATTCAGATACACCGGTAAGGTCGAAGCCAGCGTCTTCCCTTCACCGGTTTTCATCTCTGCAATTTTCCCCTGATGCAGAATAACGCCACCGATCAGCTGCACATCATAATGTCTCTCGCCCAAGACCCTTTTAGCCGCCTCACGAATAACCGCAAAAGCTTCAGGCAGCAGGTCATCGAGAGGTTCACCCTTCGCCAGTCGCTCCTTAAACTCAATGGTTTTGGCTGCCAGTGCACCATCATCCAGAGGTTGTATCCCATTTTCCAACCCGTTAATCTGGATTACCAGTGGGTCGATCTGCTTCAGAAGCCTGTCATTACTGCTGCCAAAAACTTTAGTAAGTAATTTTCCTATCATTTTATTCAGCCATCTACTCTTTAGAGGTTTTACCAGATTATCATTTTTTAACCGCTTTCTTATCAGCCTTAATCACCAGCGGCTCACTGAGTTCATCCACACTTTTGTCAACGGTCGCAACTTTTTTACCATAGGATGGCAGGAGCAGTGACTGCCCGGCCCAGACACCAATTAGAAACATCCATAAAAAAAGACAAAACGAAACAACCCCAATGCCGACAACAGCACTTCGGGTTAATTCAAATTTCAGCTTTTTCACCTGTTTCGGTCGCTTGGTGGCCATGTAAAGTATTTTTACATTTTTTCAGGGGCAGTCAGACCTATTATATCAAGCCCGTTTTTCATAACAACTCGAAGTGATTCAACCAGACTGAGCCGGGCCTGGGTCAAACCCACATTATCAGTTAATACCTTATGCTTGTTATAATAGCTGTGGAATTGACTTGCCAGTTCGATAAGGTAAAAAATCATTTTATGGGGCGCCAGTTCCAGGGCGGCATTTTCAATCATTGTCGGAAATGTTGACATGGTCTTCAACAGATTGAGTTCCTCCGGTTCCTGTAAGAGAGACATGTCGACAGTATCAACAACTACCCTCTCAACCCCTCTTTCAGCAGCCTGTCTGAGAATAGAGCAGATCCTGGCATGTCCATACTGAACATAGTAGACAGGGTTTTCCTGACTTTGCCTGGTGGCAAGAGCAAGATCAAACTCCATCTGACTGTCTGCTTTGCGCATCATGAAAAAGAAACGAACCGCATCAACTCCAACTACATCCAAAAGTTCATCCACCGTAATAAAATTGGCTTTTCGGGTGGACATTTTCACCTGTTTTCCATCCCGGGTAAGAGTGACAAACTGGTGGAGCACCACTGTAACTTTTGCAGGATCGTACCCCAGGGCCTCGACTCCAGCCATAACATCGGGAACTGTGGCGATATGATCAGAGCCGAAGATATCAATAAGCCAGTCAAAATCCCGCCTGAATTTCTCACGGTGGTAAGCAATATCAGGTAAACGATAAGTCGGCTCCCCACTGCTTTTGATAATTACCCTGTCCTTCTCATGACCAAACTCAGTGGTTTTGAACCATACCGCATTATCCTTTTCATAGACATAGCCTTTTTCTCTCAGTTGAGAAACGACATCATCGATATATCCGTCGTCATAAAGGGAACGCTCATTATAGTAGTTGTCAAAGACAATTCCCATACGCTTAAGAGTCGATGAAATACCCTTAAAGATAAATTTCTCCGCCTGCTCTTTAAAGACGGTGACATCACGATGATCCTTGAGAGAATCACCTTTTTCATCAACCAGCGACTGACTGATCTCAACTATATATTCCCCCTGATATCCATCTTCAGGAAATTCGCTCTTTTCACCAAGCAGTTCCAGGTATCTTGCCCGGGTGGATTCGCCGAGAACCCGCATTTGTCTGCCGGCATCGTTATAGTAATACTCCCGGTAAACATTATGACCGGTTGCCTCCAGCAGCCTGGCGATGGAATCCCCAAGAATAGCCTGGCGTCCGTGACCGATACTGAGCGGCCCGGTTGGATTGGCACTTACGAATTCAACCATGACCTTACGGTCACTGCCAATCTCACTTCTCCCATATTGGCTCCCTTCTGCCATTATATGCGGTATCAGACCACGCCAGACATTGCTGTTGACAAAGAAATTAACGAATCCCGGCCCTGCAATTTCAACTCGATCAAACAGTTCAGTCTCAAGAATGAGCTTTTCAACTATCTTTGCAGCGATTTGTCTCGGGTTCTGTTTTTCTATTCCAGCCAGCAACAGGGCAATGTTAGAGGAAAAGTCACCCTGCCCCTCATGCTTTGGTAATTCAACAGTATACTTCCCCTCACCCGCATCCGACCATATTCCTTCGGCTACGCCCTGCAGAAAGCACTGGTCCAGAACTGATTTAACTTGTAAACGAATCATCCCAATCTACTCTCTGTACACCCTCTGATTATTATTTCCGAAAAGACAGAGAACCTCATAACTGATACTTCCCATCTTCTCAGCTATATCATCCGCTGTAATTGTTTCCGCTCCCTGTGTGCCAAGAAAGACTGCTTCATCGCCAGCTGCAGCCTCACTGATATCAGTGACATCAACCATACATATATTCATACATATTCTGCCCCTTATCGGTGCCCGCTGCCCACGGATCAGCACCTCTCCTCTATTTGAGAGTATGCGGGAGTATCCGTCTTCATAGCCGACAGGCAGCACTGCGATCCGTGTTTTACGGTGGGTTATATAGGTGAGTCCATAACTGATTCCGGTGCCTTCCGGAAACGTTTTCACCTGCAGTACCTTGCTGCGAAATGACATTGCAGGAATCAAACCTGTTGCCGACAGACTGTCAAAGTGTGGTATTCCCGAAGGATTATAACCATAGAGTGCTATCCCGGCACGCACCATATCACAATGAGTGTTGGGGAAATTAAGCACTGCTCCGGAATTGGCAATATGGCAGACCCCTTTAAATCTGTTTTTCAGCGTGGTGCATACCTTGGAAAAA
Organism: Desulfobulbaceae bacterium; assembly: GCA_030599175.1. Taxonomy (GTDB): domain Bacteria; phylum Desulfobacterota; class Desulfobulbia; order Desulfobulbales; family Desulfocapsaceae; genus Desulfomarina. The sequence goes on from JAUVON010000225.1 coordinate 3,112, forward strand.
GCAGCAAAACCTTTTTCAGTACTGCCTGACTCAGGGTTATCAGACTCGGGGAAGTGACTCATTACTCCGACAATTGAAATCCCCTGCAGCCCCTCGATAGTGTCGAGAAAATCAGCCAGAGCCTCTGGCATTACTCCCAATCTGCTCATTCCCGTATCCACCTTTATATGAACATCTATCCGTGTTCCTGACTGAAGGGCCTTTTCGGAAAGAGCGCGAGCTGAATCATAACTATAAATAGCCGGGGTTAAATCATGCTCAAAAAAAGAATCCACTGCATCATCTTCAAAACCGAGCATCACAAAGATCCGGCCCGAAATCCCACCTTTTCGCAGCCTGACAGCCTCACATAATTCAGCGACACCGAAGATATCACAGCCGGCATCAGCAAATGCTTTTGCAGCCCAGACCATATCATGGCCATAAGCATCCGCTTTGACCATCGCCATAACCTTCACATCAGCAGCAACTTGACTCTTGATATAGTTGTAATTGTTCTGTAGCGCTGCAGAACTGATTGTAACGCAATTGTATGAATTATTTTCCATGATCACCACTGATGAATTCGTAGAAATTCTTAATAAAAAGCTATTTCTTTCTCACTACCCATGCCTTCCATGCAAGCCTGCTGGAAAACAACAGCGCCCAACCTATGGTGAAATATATAAAACAGAGCAAACTCAGAGGAAGGGAAGAGTTTCGCAAAAAAATCCCCGTACCCATCATGAACACCACCAGCAACCAGGTTTTAATAGAATAGACTGCTCCCAGACAGGTTCCATCCTTAAAATTCAATATACGTTCGATACTTTTTCGGGCAGACCGGTCAAGAATAAAATATGATTTCAGGGTACCGGCAATAAGAGCTGTAATGACTATCGCCACCTGATATTCTGTCACCTGAACGATACGATACGATCCTTTTGTCAGTAAAAGGACACCAATACCAGTCCAAAGTATGGCAGCAAGCAGAAGATGTGTTCGTCTGCTTACTCCCGGCTTAAAACGCGATAAACTTTTCTGCATTTTCAGAGCTTAGATTCTCATAAAAGCCAAATTTGAGCTTCCCGCATGGCTAATGAAATGGTCGGTATTCCCCTAATGTACAAACGGAACAAGCCCATCCCCTGCCAAGGAGATGGGCTTGTTCCTCAAACCGCATGCAACAGAAATTACATTTCAGTTACGGTGATTGCATCCTCTGGACAAACCTCAACACAGGTTTCACAGCCAAGACATTCATCAGGCTCAACAACTTCGGCCTTACCGTCTTCCATCTCTAAAACTTGCGCCGGGCATGCCGCTACACATTCTTCATCACCACTGCATTTATCTTTGTCCACGACTACTTCAAACATGATCCACCTCCATAAAGTGAGATTTTAAATAAGTATTTATCATACTTAATCGCTAATCCGGGTATAACGAACGACTCAGTCATTTCGCGTAGTACTCCAATAATTCACGGTCAGTTTTTTGTCAAGCAAAAACAAAAGATGAGTCTTGAGCTACCACTATTATTCATTTTATATTGCTTCTGTTTTTTTTATGCCTACAGGTATGAAATCAATTGCAGTTAATAGAAATCTTAACTGATAGAAGGTTATGTCCAGAAAAAAGAAGAAATCGAAAAAAATCCTGCAGACAGAAGAACGTGAAGAAGCAATGATCGAGGGTATACTCGAAGGAAGCCCGGATGGCATAGGTGTTGTAGTTATACGACTGGAATGCGGCTGCAGGAAAATGGCCGCGGTGTCAAAAACCGGTGATCCTGCATCCAAGGTAATTATTTATCGAGATAACGCTGAGAGTATATGCGATAAATGCAAGGAAGATAACGGCGATTTCATGAGGGTAAATGAATCCTTTATACACTGGGTAGAGCCTGCCCCCGGTGAAGAAAGGCAGCGCGAAATAAATATCAAAGTCCTGGGGTCACAGAGTGTAAACTAGGA
>JAUVON010000159.1 GCA_030599175.1 Desulfobulbaceae bacterium
ACTAATGCTGGCTCCCATCCCGGCGATGCACTGATCCTAACAAAACCTATAGGTTCAGGTGTTCTGTTCAATTCGGTCCGTTCCGGAAAGTTTCCCTATGCAGAACTGGAACGTGATATTCTGCCGATTATTGCTGCCTTAAATGGAGCGGCCATGGAAGCAGCCCTTCAATTCAGCTTGCATGCTTGCACTGATGTCACCGGCTTTAGAATTCTTGGTCATCTGATGGAGATCGCCCAGGGAAGCAACTCAAAGGTTGTGGTAAATTATCGGAATATTCCTTTCTATCCTCAGGGAGCTTGATATGTATAGGAAAGGAGAATCTACCGGCAGCAATAATGGTAACAGGGCAATGGTGAACGAGCACAGTCTTGAAACACACATTAATCTTGATACGGCGGAAGAGGAAATGCTTTACGATCCTCAGACTTCAGGGGGACTTTTGCTGTCTCTGCCGAATTCTGAGGCAAATGGACTTCTGAAAGCACTCCACGATGCCGGCGTAAACTCTGCCGTAAAAATTGAAGAAGTTACCGGAGAGGCTGTAGGAATAGTCATTGAATAATAAACAATGGAAGTTTACTACCTCATTGGATTCCTTGCTCTGATAAGTGGTTTTTTGTCTGGATTACTCGGCATAGGCGGGGGAATTGTTATGGCTCCTCTTCTGCTGTATGTTCCCCCACTTTTGGATATTGCCCCCCTTACCATGCAGTCAGTAGCAGGTTTGACCATTGTCCAGGGACTGGTTGGATGTTTGGCCGGAGCTTTGACCCATAAAAAATTGCATTTCGTTTCAAATGAACTGTCGCTTTACATGGGAAGCGCGATTTTTATTGCAGCAGCAACTGGAGGAGCATGCTCAAGTTTTATTTCAAACAGTATCCTACTCTTCATTTTTGCCTGTCTTGCTTTTGTTGCCGCCTTTTGCATGTTGCTGCCGATGGCTCATGATAGCGAGAAACCTGATGTGGCTACGATAAAGTTCAATCGTTTTCGAGCGCTGACGGTAGCCTCTGGTGTTGGTTTGCTGGGTGGGCTTGTTGGGCAGGGCGGGTCTTTTATTCTAATTCCTCTAATGACATCCTATGTGCAAATCCCTACCAGGATTGCAATCGGGAGCAATCTTGTAATTGTTCTTTTTTCCTCCATTGCCGGTTTTTTAGGTAAAGCAGCCACAGGTCAGATTGAGTGGCTATTGACTATCCCGATTGTTTTGGCAGTCTTTCCTGCTGCCTCTTTGGGTGGACTTGTTAGCCGCTGGGTATCCGTGCTTTATCTTAGGAGGTTATTGGCAATTCTTATAGGATTCGCGGCAGTCCGTATTTCGATATCTATATTTATTCCATAGGGCCAATGGGCAGGGCGTGAAGCCAACGAGGTAGAGAGCCATGCTTAATGATCCGTTTGCTTTTACATACAGGGCAACAGAGATTGAACCTCTTCCTCGATATTGTGTAAATGATATTACCTTCTTGGTAATCGGTCCGGACATAGGGTATACCCAACTATGCCAAATCCGTGGTAAAGTAGACTCATAAATCTCGTGACACCCTGTGAGATTAAGGTATCATTTAGTCTATGATTACGGAATACAAACAATTACTTTGCAAATCAAAATGTTAAGAACTCCCCCCAGGGGACTATACTGAGGTTAAATATAAATATGAAAAATAAGACAATTCCGTGTCCTGTTCGAGATGAAATCAGTGCATATTGTTCATGTCCAAAAACCGATTGTGAAAGGCACGGGCTCTGCTGTGAATGCATAGTCAACCACAAAAACAAGATTGACACTGCCTATGAAAAGAGATTTCCCCATTGCCTGAGAGAACTTTTTCAAGAGGCGCTTGCGGCTGAAAAGAAAATCTAGAAAACTCACCCGGTTTATGGGATTAGTGCCTTACTCCATAAAAGCTGTAACAAAAAACAAGAAAATCTGGGCTGTTATTAAACTCGACTGGTTGATGCCAGCAACAGATAGCGAACGTAGAGAGACCTTCGAGGCACTTATCCAGCCACTCTAAAAAATTTTCCGACTTGTCGGGTTAGCAGATTAAGCATGCTTTCTAAACTTTTCGGGGATAAGCATCACCCTTGGGATTTCACCCACAGGATTTTGATCTATCAGCATGTCACATTCATAACTTTTTCCTATGAACTCAGGAATAAAGACCTCTGCAGGGGTACCTATAACAACTACACGACCGTTCTTCAGCAAGAGCAGTCGATCTGAATACAGAGCCGCCAGGTTAAGATCATGAGAAACCATTATTATTGTTGTCTTTTTTTCCTGCCTGAATCTCTCCATCAAGTCCATAATCTTTAACTGATGCGCCGGATCCAGGGCGTTAGTTGGCTCATCCAGCAATATTATTTTTGGCTCCTGACATATAGCTCGGGCAATCATAACACGTTGCCTTTCACCTCCCGAAAGTTGATCAAGACGCCTGTCGGCAAATTGTTCAACCCCGGTAAAACACATCGCTTCTTCGGCAAGTGCATAGTCCTTTTCACTTTCAATGCCCAGTAACCCGAGGTGCGGGGACCTTCCCATAAGAACCGTTTCAGCAACAGAAAATGGGAAATCAATCGGTGCCTGTTGGGCAACTAGGGCAACCACCTTGGCAAGATCTCTGGTTGAGTATTTTTCCTTTGCCCTGCCAAGAATATCTATTTTTCCGGATTGGGTCTTTTCAATCCCGGCAATTAATTTCAACAGTGACGATTTTCCAGCCCCGTTTGGACCAAGAATCATAAAAAATTCACCAGCACGGGCTGAAAAGGAAACATCGTCGACCACTTGATTATTATCATAAACAAGAGAATTATTGCGCAGGTCAAGAGCAATCATCGCCGAGACCTCCAGAGGAGAAAGATAAACAGCGGTGCACCTATCAGTGCTGTTATTATTCCTACCGGCATTTCTCCATGCTCCGGTAGAGTCCTGGCAAGTAGATCACACAGAACTAAAAAGCTGCCACCGCCAAGAATACAACTTGGGCCAAGAAGCCGGTGGTCTGCGCCCAGAAACATTCGAAAAAGGTGGGGTATAAGCAGGCCGACAAAACCGATAAGCCCGGACTGACAGACCACCAGACTCACCATCATTGAAGTTGTTACAAGTAAAATAGTTGAAATGAGACGAACGTTCACACCCATGGCAATGGCAGCATCTTTTCCTGTCAAAATAACATTCAAAGGCCTGGCAAGCAGGAGTATGACGACAAAACACGGGAGGCATAGCAATAAAAGTGGCAAATTACCACTGTTCGACATTGAAAGATCGCCCATTAACCAGTAAATAATTTGCTGCATCTTTGAGCCCTGACTTACTGAGATCAGAAACATGATAAATGCGCCGCAAAAGGCATTCATCATTACCCCCCCAAGAAGTAACGAATCTTTTCTGGTTGAGGAACGACCGCCAGCGAGAACAAGCACTGCCCCCAAGGTCAACATCGACCCAAGAAATGAAAAAAATGTTACCCCGGGGAAAAATGACAATCCTAATAGTATGCCGCTAATTGCGCCGACAGCTGAGCCACCGGATATGCCGAGAATATATGGTTCTGCCAGTGGATTACGCAATAATGCTTGAAAAACCATGCCACCCAGTGAGAGGGTTGCACCGACAAGAGCTGCCAGCATGACCCGGGGAAAGCGAATTTTCCAGAGAATAGTCTGGGCTGTTGAGTCAGTGGAATCACCTCCACTGATAAATGCGAAAATCTCACCTATGCTGATTGAGGATGGACCGTTGGCCAACGCCGTTAGTATGCTCAAAATAAAAACAACAGTGAGTATTGAACAAATGACAGGCAGCTTTCTTGTTATTGGAATAATTTGCAGGTTTCCGGTTTTATTTCGCACTGCTTTTTCCAGAGTATTCCGGGTGTAATATTTCAACAAGAATTTCAAGACCGGTAATCAACCTGGCAGTCGGACGATTAAAGAGATCTGCATCGACAACATGAAGCCGATTATTTCTAACAGCAGGAATCTCCTGCCACCGCTGCCAGGATACTTTCAGGAGTTCGGGAGATTTACCACCCGCCATGGAGCTTAATAATACGACTTCCGGCTGCAATAGCATTATATTTTCCCAGGAATAACGCGGGTAATCCGTCATATCCCCGGCAAGATTAGTGCCACCAGCCAATGTAATAAGCCTGTCTATATAGCTATTTTTTCCTGCTGATATAATTGGTATATCAGCGATTTGGAAAAAAACGGTGGGTCTTGTCTGGCTTGAGGCAACCTTTTCCTCGACCAGAACAAGCCTGTGTCTCATACCAGAAACCAGGTCTTCTGCCCTTTTAGATACCCCAAGGAGATCACCCAGCAGAAGAAATGCATCCATAATCTGTTCAATGGTGCGGGGATTTATAGCGAAAACAGGGATACCGAGAGCCTTGATAGCCTCAGCGGTACGTCGTGGATTGCCATCTTTTATTGCAAGACAAAGATCCGGTTCAATGGCGACTATCCTCTCGAGATCAAGTTGAGTATAAGAACCGACTCTGGGTAGGTTTTTCGCAGCTTCAGGAAAATTACTATAAAGAGTGGCCCCTACCAGTTTATCCTCTGCCTGTAATGAAAAAACCATTTCAGTCAGACTTGGGGCCAGCGATATTACACGCTTAGGCTCTACAGACAGTTCAACCGTTGTCCCCGTTTGATCAATTATAGACCTGCTGCTTACCGGCGCAACAATCATTACTGAAAAACAACAATTGATAAGCAGAACCAGTCCAACTATTTTCATGGGAAAAATATTCCCTGCATTTTCAAAACAAGAACAATATACGCAACACGCCACCTGTCTTGCGCTCATCTAAATCCTGCGGCAAGCATTACCATGGTGATCGGCAACAGTTTCCAACAGGCCATAAACTGTCTCTTTATTCAGATATCCTTACTGTTTACGAACCAGGAGTGTGGAAAAATAATGGATATCTTTGTTAACTGTATCCCGGATATTTTTCCAGATTTTCTGGTCGCCGAGACTGGTTCTCTCGACCAGAACTGCATTGTCTACAAGACCAAGCTCATCCAGCAATTTTACAAGCTTGCCCATAACCTTATGAACCTTCATAAAAACAACAGTGTCACTATGAGCGAGCACTTCCCGCATCCGACCATTTTCAAATGTTGCAGGAATGACAATAAGCCTCTCGTCTCCAAGGCAAAGAGGCATTTCTGCCGCAGCTGAGGAAGCACCAATTGCTGAAACCCCTGGAATTATTTTGACCTTGATATCCGCCCCGCTCTTCTGCAATGTCTCCCAGACATAAAAGCCGGTACTGTATATGGCAGGGTCTCCCAGAGTCGGGAACGCTACGTCATCCCCCTTCTCAAGGCAGTCGACAATAATCTTCGCTGCCTCCTGCCAGGCACCATTCACTTCAGGATCGGGCTCCTTATTACGGTGCACGGGCTTCATCGGGAAATGATGGGTAAGGATTTTTTTCCCTTTTTGACTCACCTCTCCCGATACAATGTTCAGGGCCATACTTTCGCCGTGTTCAAAGGCTGAAGGTGCAAACCAGACATCACATTGTTCAAGAATCCGTGCTGCTTTCAATGTCATTAACCCGGGATCACCGGGTCCCACACCAACTACATAAAATGTCCCCTGCATTCTGCACCTTCTTTCTGCGAAATGAATAAAAACAGCTCCAGCTATTTTTTAAGTCCGGAGCTGCTACTGTTATTGCAATGTAATGCCCTTTTCTTTTGCCGCATCAGCAATATGCTTAACAAACAGATCGGCAAATAGATCATTGGAACCTAACCCTTCCAGAACTGTCTGCACCTTATAGCCTTTTTTTACTAGTATGGATTTCCAGCTGTCTTCCTCTTCTCCCGCCATATCGTTAGTTGCGTGATCACCTGCCACAATCATGAAGGGACGAAGTACTATTTTCTCTGTTTTGGCATGCCTTAGACGAACCAGTAATTCATCAATCGAAGGCGCTCCTTCAACAACTCCGATATATATTGCAACATCAGGGTACATCTGCCGCATCTTTTTCTCAGTCTCAGCGTAAATTCCTGTAGACCAGTGTTCATTGCCATGTCCCATATAGATAAGCATACTGTTTTTTTTTGCAGCCATTTCCACATCCCCGGCCAGTGTTTTTACTGCAGCTTCGATGTCTTCATGGTAACTGTAAACATCGCCAGGCATACCTAACGCCGGTCGTCCAACAACGATATTATCAAAAGGCTTCCACTTGGCTTTGACGGTCTCAATTGAATCAATTGCTTTGACATATGATACCAGGTCCTGGGATTGCTCCATAAAAAACATATGGGTCGGCTGAACAATAATATTACGGTAGCCATCCTCACGAAGTTCGCCAAAAGTTGATATGATGTTTTTTACATAGAGGATTTCTTTGGGTATTCCCTGACCCAGCCACTTCTGCGCCTCAGCCTGTCTCTTTTTCCAGACAGATCTGATGATATTGGAGGTAAATGTTACCCGAACTTCCGTAGCTGGATAGGCTTTTTTGACCTGATCAACAATATTGGTAATTGATTTTACCGCCGAAGGAACGGTGGTACCAAAACTTGCGATTATTATCGCTGTTTTC
>JAUVON010000262.1 GCA_030599175.1 Desulfobulbaceae bacterium
GAAAGATCAGTACTCACCTTCATGAACAACTGCTCGTAACTGAAACTCTGACTCCAGTACGTCGCCATCCCTAAAATAACCGGCATGACGATAAATACTGGCAACAGAACAAGCAGCAGATGGACTGTGATCACAGGGCAAACAAAGAGGAAAGCCAGCGTGCCTGGCTACAGCAGAACCCGGATTACTGGAAACTGTATCGTGAGAAAAATCCTGCATATTGTGAACGAAACCGACAGCTACAGAGAAAACGCGATTTGAAGAGAAAACTTAACCCACAGAGTTCACAGAGAACACAGAGGAGAGAAAAATAAATGCTTTTTCTCTGTGCTCTCTGGTGCGCCAGGATAAGCCTGGTCATTCTAACAAACTGAAAGGAGTTTGTCATGATAATTGCTGATTAATCATGTAGTTGCGGTCTGTCGCATGGCGGTAACAAAGTGCGGGGAGCGAGGCCGGTCTCTTGTGAAAGAGGCAAAGGTGTAAAAGCCGGACAACGAAGCCATGAGCCGCAATCCGTAAGGGTGAACTGAAATCGGCCTCGTTACACTAAGTGCAGGTGGTCAACCTCCCGGAGATGGTGAAACCAGAACGGTTCGAGAAGTAATCAATATGTGCACCGAATCGGCCTGTCGGGGTGAAAGCAGGCAGCGCGTGGCGAAAGAATGGTCGAGGAACCTGGGAGAACCAGCCAGCTGGGGTTTGTAACCCAATGACCATACAGGAAGACATAACTGTACATGTTTGCTGGTCTGGAAGTCGGTGAGGTTCGTATTAGCTGAGAAGCAGAGTAATGTCTGCAGAGCAAAGGGGCCTTACCTGTGTTACGTTTTGAAATCAGGAGGAGAGAACCGCTTGTCAAATAAGACCACTACGGAAGAAGGTGTAAATACGATTGCCGAGGCGTTGCCTTATGGTAATGAGAATTTGCCTGAACCTCTCGCCACACTGAGGAAGAGACTTTATATTAAAGCAAAACGAGAACCCCGGTTTCGGTTCTATGCATTATATGACCGAGTCTACCGGAAAGACGTATTGGCGGCAGCGTGGCATCAGGTGGCCTCTAACAAAGGTTCATCTGGGGTGGATGGAGTTAGTATTGATGACATAGAGCGCTCGCCACGAGGAGTAGAAGGGCTTCTTTCCGATCTTCATGAGGAACTTAAGCAGAAGTGTTATACCCCTCAAGCTGTTCGCCGGGTGATGATTCCCAAGGCCAATGGTGGGCAACGTCCTTTGGGCATTCCCACGATTCGGGATCGAGTTGTACAAACTGCAGCTTTGCTGATCTTAGAGCCAATATTTGAAGCGGATTTTCTTGACTGCTCTTATGGATTTCGGCCTAAGCGTAATGCCCATCAAGCCCTGGACGCAATTAAACATGGGCTTGAGCAAGGCAAGACCGCTGTGTATGATGCCGATCTTCAGGGATATTTGGAGCCCTCGTCATACTGCACCTCCTTTCATGAAAGATCTATAGTTCGTGAGTTTTCTGCTTAACATGTTGATATATTATCAAATTATTCAGGATATCGATGCCTGAAAAAAGTCACTTCCAAAATTATACACGTTGCAATGTTTTTTTGCAGGGTTTAGCACAGTTCCAGTTGCCTGTTTGTTATTTTTAGATATAGGCCGACCTGTTTTCCTTGCCGGACATGGATGGCAGAGAGTTTTCCAGCTTTAACTCGATTCAATATTGTTTGTCTCGAAACGCCAAGAATGCTTTTGGCCTCCTTCATCGTCACATAGCCGTCAGGTGCCTCTTTAACAAATTGTGACCGTAGTTTATCCGTTATTCTGATGCGCCAAGGTGCACCTGGCGTGATCTGTTCCCCCGCAATAACTCCATCAGCAAGCCACCTATGAATTGTCGAAGGTGCCACGCCAAGAATTTCTGCTGTTTTACCGATGGTCATCAGTTCACCGTTGTGCGTAGACTTACCGTTGAATTTTGGTATTTTCCAATGGCGACGCAAGTTTCCGACTCTACTCACTGTGAATCTATGACCATAAGCCGTATGTCTACCCTGTCGGTTCAAGATACCTGCTATAGTAGCATCTGTGTAATGAACTGCAAGTCTGCGTAGAAGATCAATGGTATCCTGCTTGGTTCGGATAGGTGGAGAATTGCGGTTCGGAAGGTTAACATCAAGTTCCAATACAGCTTCAGTCTTCCATCGGACGATTAAATGTGCTGTGTTACTGGGTCGATCTAACGTGATATTTACCTCTTGCAACAGTGTCTGGATCAACTCTTTTTTGTCTCTGGGGGTAGTTGTGGGTGAATACCAAACCTTTTTAATATCGTTACTTAACTTTCGAATAACAGATTTTTGTTCCCGGGTCAGTTTTTTATGATGTTGGTGGTATCGGTGCTCAAATTCGCTTTCGGCATCCTGTAGCTTTTTGAGGGATGCCTCCCATTGAATTTCCAGTGTGCGAGCCACTAACCGATTTTCCGGTTCTACAGCACTGAAACGGCGCTCCGCTCTCTCTGCTTCATAGCGAAATCGTTCAACCTGTAAGCGCCATTGATCAAGGGCAGAGTCATGATCTGCTGTAATGTTTTTTTCTGCAAGTAGAGCAGCTTCTGCTGCGGCTGGATTAATGGCCTCAAGAAAAGCTTCTGCCACAGCAGTATCGATTGTAACCCCACCGACTCGCATACAAAATTTTGCTCGCTTCGCAACAACATTATTTGCTGCACAATAGTAGCCCGGAGAGGAATTTCTCCCTTGGTAGTAAACCTTAAGTCGGCGACCACATTGTCCACAGGTGGCGAGGCCCTGCAGCAGGGCAGTCCCTTCTCTAATGGCACCTGACTCCTTGTGCGAGATAGGTCGACTGTTTTTTGAAATTCTATCCTGAATCATCTCATAGGTCTCCCAATCGATATAACCTTTATGATGGTCATGTATGAATACCGCCCATTGAGATCGAGGTAAACGTTTTACCCTTTTTTTTATCTGTCCATTTTCATCAACAAAACATTCCTGCTTGGTTTTACCATACGTGTAAACACCAGCATAGGTCGGGTTGGTCAGAACTGAGTGAATAGCATGATAAGAGGGAGTAACCCATTTTATTTCCGGCAACAAATTTGTTTGCAAAGGGAAAAGAAGCTTTTTCGTTAGAAACCAAACCCATACCTGTCGTACTGATCCCAAATGAGGAAATTTTTCAAAGATGGTATGAATAGCACCGGTAACAGCTTGGTCAAGATGCATCAGGACTTCACCGTCCTGCTCTCCCCAGATAAAACCTACCGGCAATCCACGGCGTAGTTCTCCCCTGGCAGCTTTATTGCGAATGCCACCGTCGAGCCGGGCTCGTATCACATGTAATTCAGCTTCAGCCATTGTTCCCTTCATACCAAGCAAAAGTCGGTCATTGAAGAGTCCCGGATGATAGAGTCCATCTCCATCGCCAATCAGGGTGTTGGTTACACTGCATAAATCAAGCAAACGATACCAGTCGGAGTTATTGCGTGCAACCCTGGATACTTCAAGAGATAAAATCAAACCAACTTTGCCAAGAGCAACCTCTGATATCATCATGGTAAATCCAGTACGTTGTGAGCTCTCGGCACCTGATTGCGCTAAGTCCTCATCTATGATTTTAACCTGTTGTTCTGGCCACCCCAGATCAATTGCCCGGTCCTTTAATTTATACTGTCTATCTGTAGACTCTCTGTTACGCTCAACCTGGGTGGCGGTTGATTGACGTACGTAGACAAATGCCTGGCGCTGCAGATGGGTTGATTTGATTTTTTCATTGTTACTCATTGTTTGCCCCCTCGGTCTGTTTTGATTCCTTTGAGCAAACTATTTTTCGGATCAGATGGGACAGAGCCATAATTACCTGGTTTTGTTGTTCGCGGTCGAGAGATTGCCAAATCTCCAGTGTTTGAGAGGTCTCTTTCTGTATTGGCCAAAAGCTCAACTGTTTTTGCATGGTTATTCTCCTTTCTAGAAGCTGATTGCAATTTTTGCTTTGAAGAAAGAATTTTACCAAGAAGTGCATCTACTATCTTGCAGGCATTTAAAAATGTTGTCGCTGTAGCGATAAGATTGACTTGGGATTTCTTGGCTGGAAAGGGTAATTTTTCAGGACAAATTTCTTGAAGGTTTGTCCAGGTGGCGGGAATAAAAGATCTGCTTCCATCAGGCAGCACTAATGTTAAATGTAATATATCTTCTCGATGGTGCCAGCCAAGAACATCGAGATGTTTTCCTTGTAATGGATGACGATCCCGGATAATTATTACCTTTTCCGGGTAACCGTCGAGATGGGTAGTGTGTCGTATGTTCCTTCGACCGGATTAACCATGATCGTCTTATTCATCTCCTGTCAGCTCAGGTCGACGATAAACGGATCCTCCGCTTAATCGGAAATATCTTGAGAAGCGGGATAATGAAGGATGGACTGGTTGAACCAACCAAAGAAGGCACA
>JAUVON010000029.1 GCA_030599175.1 Desulfobulbaceae bacterium
GCGGTATAGAGCAATTCCCTGCAGAGAACCCTGTTATCCTCACGGGGCAGAACCACCAGCACTTCGTTAAACTCCGACCCCTGGCTTTTATGAATTGTGATGGCAAAAGCGGTTTCACATTTTGGCAGACGATAGGGCAGGTAGCTTTGAAAAGTGCCATCGCCCTTTTCAAACCATACCTTCAATTTATGATCATCCGGGTCAGGAATACAGATGCCGATATCACCATTATACAAACCAAGAGTATAGTCATTCCTAGTCACCAGGACAGGTCTTCCAGCATACCAGCTATCGGGTTTGCATTCGAACCCCCTGCCGGCCAGATAAAATTCAATTTTCCTGTTTATTCCCGCCACCCCCCGTTCTCCCTGGTGGACACTGCAAAGCACCTGAAATTTGATAAAAGCAGAGAATACCGCCTCTATCCCAATATCCTCCGCCCTCGTTACATTTTCCATATAGCTTGCATAGCGCTCCCCCGTATGGTCCGAAAAATTAGTGTCCTCCAGAGTGACATTTACGTTTTTCTTATCACAAAGGATAGACCAGACACGAGCAGAGTCACCTTCATTAATACTTTCAGCAAATCCTTTGATCCCTCCAGTAAAGCGATAGGTTTCACGCAGTGTGACAGTGTTCTCAGGAAGGCTTTTTATGCAATCTCCAAGAACGGATCCTGACTCCACGGAGGCAAGCTGATCCTTATCTCCAAGAAGAACCAGTCTTGCGCCGGGCTTGAGAGCATCGACAAGCTTACTCATCAGGGCCAGATCAATCATTGATGCCTCATCAACTATTACAACATCCCAGCTCATCGGGTTGTTGCTGTTATGGCAAAATTGTGGCGAGTTTCGGCGAGTTCCAAGCAGCCGGTGCAGCGTCTTTGCCTCTCGTGGGATAGCCGACTCGATCTCTTTTGAGAGTTCTATTGCCTCACAACTTCCACCAATGGAGAGTTGCAATCGCATGGCTGCCTTACCTGTCGGGGCAGCCAACCCGATACGCAAGCTGCTACCCCAAGCCTCCAGAAGAATGGCAATAATTTTGACTACCGTGGTTGTTTTTCCTGTTCCAGGGCCTCCTGAAATTATGGTCAAACCCTTTTCAAGCGCAACCTCCGCTGCCCTTTTCTGCCAGTTGATTTTTATCTTATCCTTGCCAAAAAAATGTTCAAGAAGTCTTCTGCTCTCCTTTTTTTTCGTATAGGAGAGCCCCGCCATCACCTTGATCTGACGGGCAAGTCTGGATTCATAATGGAAATATCTATACAGGTAAAGATGGCGGTTGTGGACGATAAGCGGTGTTTGACCGGAGGCCGATACGAGATGGGTTTCCAGTAACAGTGCAGACTCATCCGTTGTCAGAGGCAGACAACTGTGACCGGCAACCATGGAACTGGACAGCTTTGCAACCAGTTCGAAAAACTGCTCTTTCTCTTCACCAGAGAACTTTGACCGGGCAGCAAGAAATTGTGCAAAATGAGTATCGAGTAGACTAAAACTATTTTCACTCTCCATCAGCACCTCCGAAGATCCAATCAAGCTTGGTCAGACGCTCAATATCCGGTACAGTGCTGAAAACTCCGTTGCCGATCAGATCATCCTTCATACCACGTACAAAAAGATAGAAAACACCACCAAAATGGTCTTTATAGTTGTAATCAGCAATCACATTTTTTAGATGACGATGGAGAACCAGGGTATAAATCCAGAACTGAAGACCATAGTTATGTGACCGCATACCTTTGCAAAGGTTATCTTCCCTGTAATCCTCCATTCCGTCCCCAAGATAGTTAGTCTTGTAATCAAGAATATAATACCTGCCGTCATATTCGCATATCAGATCTATAAGCCCCGTCAGGTACCCCTGCATCACCCTGTGAGAGAGGCGGCAGACTGCAGGTTCCGGAGCCAGAATATGGTTAATCATCTCTGTTTCCACCCGGCTCATGCGAAAATAGAATTCCATCTCTTTCAGACATGAAGTTTCCGCTAGAGAGGCCAGGGTAAAACTTCCGTGACCTGAGGGAATCGGCAGAGGAGTAGTTACGATATTTTTCAGGAGTCGGAAGAGGGGTTCAGATGCAACATTTACTCCATATTTTCTGCAGGCAGCGGCAAGTATAGTCTCATGATTCCCCGGGGTCGCCAGATGGGAAAAAGGTATGGACTCCAGTACCTCATGTACCACATTACCAAAATTTGGTCCGGCAGGAAGCCTGATAACAGGTATAGTCGCCTCATTTTGATGCTCTTTTCGGTCCGGCAGAAGTTCATCATCATATTCGGTAAGGGAGGTCATTGCGGAATAACTCGACATCTGCCAGTCTGAATACAATTTCCGATCGGTGGGGGGCTTAGAATGTAAATCGGTTTCTGACGGCTGCCATTCGTAGGAAGGGCAAATATCATCGGTCTCAAATAAAACAAGGTGGCCGGATGGGAACACTGCCAGTTCCTGCAACTTTTCTGACTGTTCCCGGGCAGAACATATTCCACCAGGAAAAAGCAAGTACCCAAGGGCCGAATCAAAGGAATCCTCAACATTGCCCCTGCCCTTTACATCTCCCCACATTGCATAGCAGCGAATCCCCGCACGGGTGAGGGCAACATAAAGCAAACGCATCTCCTCCCCCATTTCCTCGGCAATGCCCTTTTCCCTGTTGGCTTCAAACAGGTGAGAACCGAGATCAATAATGGGATTGTACTCCTTATCGTGGCCGGTAATACAATACTTCTCATTTTTCAACCGATTGGATCGATACCAGAGGTACGGGCAGAAAACTACAGGATACTCCAAACCCTTGGCACCATGCATGGTGATAATCTGGATAGTCTCTTCATCGCTTTCCAGGCGCAGCTCTCCACTTTCTTTTCCGACATCGGTTTCCATCATTCGTCTCAGCCACAGCAGGGTTTGGCCGGATTGAAAATGTTCAGTGTTTTCTGCTTCCTGAACAAGTTCAAGCAGATGTTGAATATTAGTGATACTCCGTTCAGTCCCCTGCTGTGAGGAGAGCGTAGGGTAGACATTTTCATCCACGATCAATCTGCTCATCATCACCATTAAACCATCTGTCTGCCAGAGAGAGTTATAGATGAGAAACCGTTCATGCCACAAATTAAAATGCTCTTCATCCCGCCATAAATCTACAAGTTCATCCCCGTTGAAACCGAACCACCTAATGGTCATGGCTCTCTTTAAGAGTGAAAGATCCCCCGGTTGAGCCACAGCCTGGAGCAGGAAAGAGAGTTCTTTGCATTCCTCACTCTGAAAAACTGATTCCCGGGTAGATATAACGGCTGGAACACCCATCCCGCGAAGTTCTTCAAGATATTCAAATGCCTGTCTGTTAGTGCGGACCAGAACAGCAATATCCCGCGGTCGAAGCTCCCTCTCTTTTCCCATTCTTAAAATAACCGGTTTATGAGGATCAAGAAGCCGGATAATTTCTGCTGCGACAAAACGCCTGAACGCCCCTGCTGCCTCGCCAGACGTCCAGCGCTTCTCTTTTCCGTCTTCATCATGTCCCGGCAGCAGACAGTACACCATCCCCGCAAGAGAGCTGCCATCTCTCAGCAGATCGATATCTTCACCGGTTCTGGCTGGTTTCACCGGGTGATAATCGATACGTTCCTCTTCCAGATAGAAGGGATTGGGCCGCGATGTAAAGAGGTTGTTCACTTCATCCACCAGATAAGGATGAGAACGGTAGTTTTTATCAAGAGTCAGATAATGATCAGCAGAGGATCGAGCATGGAAATAGGAGTAAATATCTGCTCCCCGGAACTTATAAATTGCCTGTTTCGGATCCCCTATCAGATAGAGATAATGGGTCGTGCCTGAAAACAACTCTGAAAATATGTACCATTGACTGCTATCCGTATCCTGGAATTCATCTATCAGTGCAACTGTGAACCGGCTCCGGATAATTCTTCTCAGATCATGCCCCCATTCACCCTGCAACCCCCTCGACAAGCGGGTTATAAGGTCATCAAAGGAGAGAGAGCCTCGCCGGTTCAACCTCTTCTCAACTTCTTCCTGAAGCTCCATAGCAAGTTGTACTCTAAAGGTGAGCAGTAACTCATCTCTGGAATCAAGGAAAAAACCAATTTCGTTGCCGGGCAATAGGCAGCTCGCCAGAACATTCTTCTTTTTGGCATCTCCACGATATTTATTGCCGTTCAGCTCTCCAGAAAGGTTTTCACTTTGCAGCAGATGGAGATCAGGAGGTATCATCTCCACAATCCCGTTAAAAAAATCATCCAGTGACCTGCTCCACCTCTCAAAAGAGTCACCAAAGCCCTTTTTAAACCCATTTTCTGCTTTTATTTTCCCCAGTTGCTCAATAAGCTGACTACCATTTTTCGTCCACCACTCCGACATCATGGTAAAGCCATTTTTAAGCGATACCAGAGCACTCTCCACCTCTCCAACAACCGGTTCAATTCGACCAGATCCCTTTCCGGCCCCCCGTATGCTGCTCAGCAGTTCTTCAGGATTTTCAAATTCCTGCAGAACAATGCTGCAGGCCATAGAATCAAGGGGGTAAATATGGCTGCGCCAGAAATCATCAGCTATTTCTGAACGTACAGGATCAATATCCGCCAAAAGTTCAACATCAAACAACTGGCCGCTTTCCAGGGGGTGATCGACGAGCATACGCTGACAAAAACCGTGAATAGTGAAAATACCGGCACGATCAATTTCATAAAGTGCAAGCTGCAGACGGCGTAAAGCTGTTTTTTTATCGATGAGAGCAGCAGCCCAGACAGTCAGGGTTGGGTCGGGATTTTGTAGGGATTCCTGCAGAATGTCACGGCCCTCAACCAGTCTGGCTCGTATCCGACTCCGCAGCTCTTCCGTTGCCGCCCTGGTAAAGGTAACTATGAGTATCTTGTCGATGCTGATGTCAAGCTCGACAATTGCACGGAGAACGACCATGGCAATTGCATAGGTTTTTCCAGTACCGGCACTTGCCTCAACGAGATTCACACCTTTTTGTAAAACCCCGCAGGCGGTATCAAAGGTCTGAATTCTACTCTCCATTGGCCGCGTTCCAGATGGGATTCATAATCTCAAGGCAGAGAGATTCAAACTCGGGGCCAAGTACCGGCTCTTCCCCTCGTCCACGCAGCAGCAGGTTCCAGGCCGGTTCATAGCCCTTCTCCAAGCTATAGTTAAGAGTTGTAATAGCCTTATCAAGGGGTAAAACCCTGACATTTTTTTTTGTCAGCTGGTCACAGTACCTGAATGCCGGTTCGACAAACAAATGTGACGGCCTGCGACATCCTTTAACAAAGTGATCCAGCATCAATTCCAGGCCAGGGCCAGAATCATCGGAAGAAAAATTGAAGTCAGAATCGGCGGCAACAAGTGCACTCCTGGTTTTCCCAAAAAGGCTGTTGGCCACCAGATGATGGAGCCAGTTGATAAGCAAATCCTTACCTTTCAGATTTGCAAACCTGAAAAGCATAACACCATTTTCATACAGATTGGCGAGTGTGCCGCTGAGGGTATATGGACCAACCTTCAACTCAAATATCTCGTCTGCCACTCTTCCTCCCATATCCTGATTACGCACTGAAGCAGTAAAGGAAGTGAGCTCCCTCACTTTCTCCTGATACCGAAGCGAGCCAGGCCTGCCGAGGGGCCAACGCCCTTCAGCCTCCAGTTCCGCCTGAATATCCGACTCCTTTCCATCAAGAATATTACCAACAATCTCCTGATCGATCATATACGTATCGAGTCCTTCAGTCTTAAAGATCTCTCTCTCTTCTGGAAGTTCTGTTTCGCTTTCAAGACTAACTCCAAGGCAGTTTCGCACAAACCAACTCTGCGGATTGCGATAAAAGCTGAGCAGTTCATTAAAACTGATCAGTTCAAACTCTCCCTCAAGCTCTCCCTGCCACCACGCCCGGGAGGGAGTCATTTCTCTTTGCAGATTTTTGGCTGTCGTGCAGTAATACTTATTATAACTGAACAGTCTGCTCTCTTTTTCATCAACAAAATACCCTTTATTAAATTGATGCAAAGGATGGATAACAACAGGAGAGTCAACACTGTAAGCTCCGGCAAGAAACTCCAGGAACTCAGTTACAACCACCGATGGGGGAATAACTTCATTGGTCCGGACAGACTGTCCGATATAGCTGAGATAAAGATTGGACCTTGCTGCAAGGATAGCCTCCAGGAACTGGTAACGGTCATCGGCTCGTGGAGAGCGATCTCCCAGCCGCAGCTCCAGGTCCATCAGATCAAAGGTGGGTTTATTATCGTTTTTAGGAAAGACTCCATCATTGAGCCCCAACAGGCAGACCACCCTGAAAGGGACAGAACGCATCGGCAGCATTGAACAAAAGGTGAGCTTTCCCCGCAAAAAACCTGTGCTCGAGCGGCTCTCCCGGACAACCATTTTAATCCATTCAAGGATCACATCAAAACCAACTCTCTCCCTGTAAAAAGTACTGTAATTCTCCGCAGGTTCTGAAAGTATATTCCGCAGCGCTGCATATTCTTTCTGGTCATTCTCACCAAAGATATCTGCCATAGCATCAAGGAGAATCGACGACCAGGTCTCTAAACTGTGCTCAGACCGGAAAAGAGTACGTGTCCGCTCAATGACACTGATAAACTGACATAATCCTCCCACCATACCAGCTCCACTCCCTTCAATGTCCGAAAATGGGAGTACACCGTCTACAAACCCCTCAGCATCAATAGCATAACCCATTAGCAACCGCTCTATCCCTGCAGACCAGGTCGCCTCAGAAAATGAAGCCACTCCCATTTCTTCCCGCTGTTCTTTTGACAACCCCCAGCGTATTGAGGTCCCGAGCACCCATTGTTGCAGACAATCCAGGTCAGCCGGAGCGAGACCGAAGTGAGGGAAAATAACCGGTTGCCTGAGAAGTCCCATAATTTCATTCCAGCCAAATCGTCCCTTAAAAAGATCGAGAAATGAGAGGAAAACACTTATATATCTGTTTTGCCTTTGCAGTGAGTTATCAGCAATTGAAAACTGAATATCATCAAAAACTGCAGGAATAAGAGGAGTATAATCCTGAATATCGGGGGCCATTACAATTATATCTCTCAGCTGCAGGGTATGGTCTTCATAAAGTAATCGAAGCAGATGATCCTTGAGTATTGTAATTTCCCTCAATCTTGAGTGACAGGAAATAATCTGGATAGATCTGTCACCGGCAGGAAAGGAGATATCTTCTCGCTGCACCAGTTCTCCATGCAACAGATCGGACTGCAAGATCTGCAAAAGGGCGGGCTGCTCTGCTGCCTCGAACGGGTCTTCAAAGCTTTCAAACTCGATCTCAAAGTCAATATTTTCAAGCATCATTTTTTGAAAATCACGCCCCTGCTGCCCCAGTCCAGCGAGAAGCGGATGGTTCTCGTTGTCCCTCGACTCAGCAATTTTTTCCTGTTGTGATGACAGCTGAAGAGTACGTTTAAACTCTGCTCTCCTGGTTTCAACATCTCCCCAGTAGTGTTTGCAGGGAGAAAGAACAAAAAGATGAACATCACAATGTTTTGCAAGGTTGTTCAAAAATTCGAGAAAAACGGGTGGCATGATATGCATACCGAGGACTGAGATCCGTTCCGGCAAAAGATGTTGAAACTTCTCTGCCGATGCCAACAACTCAATGACCTGCCGAAACAGAAGGCCACGATGCTTGCCAGCCTCAGGAGTTGCTGCAAGTCTCAGCCAGAGCTCCATCTGCCATTTTTCTGCAGGATGTTCAGTTGCTCTACGCCCCTTCATCCAGTCAGCAAGCATTTCCGGCCGCATTACCTGGTACTGATCAAAGATATTTGCAAGTTTTCGAGCAAGCTGAAAGCGTTTCAGTCTACCGTTTTCTCCGGAAAGGTATGACCTGAGTTCCTGAAAATTTTCCCGGGAAAGCTCCCGTAACTCTGCCTCTATTCTCCAGGTAAGAACCTGTCTGTCATAGCCGCCTGGAGTAACCGGAACCCCTATTTTTTCTGCAATAAACCCGAGAAAACGTAAGGGAAACATGAACTGGAAATTACAGAAACTATGGAACTCGTCAGCAAGGGTCTGACACACCATGCGCTCCATGCCCTGACTCTGGATCAGGAACAACTCTCTGGTAAACAAACTCCGGTGTCTATCTGCCCGGATGACTGCGCCAAGATGGTGAAGCAGATTCTCAGTCTTATTGGAAGCATGAAGATAGTAGATATCGTCCTGTCTCCTTCAGGGTACAAGTCCCGATAAACGGGACTCAGTTAAGAAACATCTGAAATCAGCATAACTGGAGTTTCTTCAGTTTACAGATGATAGCAGGCTATGTATTATTGCACACCGACTCCTACTCCGGCATATTCATATATACCATAGATAAGACCGGCAATAATACCGATTGCAAAAAAGAGGCGCAACCTCCTGTCCCATGGGATAGTATTGCCACCTGCCATATATTGCAGAAAAACAATAACAACATAGGTAACACCGGCAACATAGGGTGCTGTCTGAGCTATCTGCCAAAGGGTCGCTTTAAAAGTTGAAAATGCGTCCGCTCCAACTCGCAGATTAAACAACAGGTAGAGCAGTGCTGAAATATAAAACGTCAGTTTTCCCTCAATAACTTTCATATGAACTCACTCAAATCCCTTTATTATCCCGGAACAACTATCTGTTCCACCAGTCAATATCCACTTTTTTTGTTATTTCCCAATCTATATCTTCTCAGCATAGCTGAAAGCAATATACATGGCAACAGAACACAGGCAATAGATAGTTTTATCAAATCCGGTTACTGTCAGGTACATACTCCCATCCCGCTGGGCAAGGATTTAGAGCGATTCATCCATCTTGTAAACGATTTAAAAAACAGAAAAGATGATTACGCCTCACAGCTCAGTAATCTCACCCTTGCAGCAATGTCAACTCCTGGCCAAAACAGTGCGGATTCCCGGCAGGAGATAGTTTCCTCCCTTCTAGGTGAAAGTCAACTGTTGCCTCACAAAAATGGGGACGAAAAGAAGCTGCAGCTCTGGCAGGCCAGACTGGTATTGGCCATAGGTGAGATCCTCGATCAGGAGGAAGAGGAAATTGCACTGCAGCTTGCTCTTTTAAAAGATGAAGAAGCCGAACTTTTCAATGAATTGCAGGGAAAAAGCGTTGAGTTTTTGGAAGAGAATCCTTTTGAAGAGCTCTCACTCATCCTTGATAATATCAATCCTCCAAGCCGGGGCAACACAAAAAAACGATTCCTGAGTTGGAAGCAACTCTATAATGAGGGGAATATCCCGGCATACGACCTGCTTTTGACAACAAGCCAAGATGCGGCTGATCTCATATTTGAATCATATGAAAAGAAAACAGATAAAACGGCTGTTGATTTGGGGCAACTATCACTTCCCGCAACTGTAGGCACAAACGAAGAGGATGGTTTGCAAGCTGTTCATGCTTTTCATAAAGTCGATACTGAGCTGATAAACACCTTTGCAGACAAACTCCTGCAGTTAAAGAACAGCGACAGCCTGCAAGGATCTATTGATTTCGAATCGAAACTCTCCAGTTTCAGCGGATCTTGGGAGCACCACCTTGAGGCCCACTTTCCTGCAAAAGAATTTGGTCGCATACCTCTTGCTGTCTACGGTTTTACAGATATGTCCTGCCCATCACTGCTGGAAGATGGGTACCTGGCAACCGATCAAAACAACGGCCTGATGGTAATTGCTGAGACGAGTTCAAAACGAAATTGACACTATACAGCTTTTCCAACAGACAACCCCAATAATAAGCTTACAAAGCTCTAATTTCGAGATGGTTAAGCAAAAAACTCCATCTAACAACAGGTATAGGGGTTAATTGTCATCACCGGACAACCTGCAGAGCGAACCACCTTATCTGCAACACTGCCAAACATTATTTTTTCAAGTCCTTTGTAACCGTGGGTCCCCATAATTATAAGATCAGCCTCCACGTCGACAGCATGTTCAACGATCTGCTCAGCTACATCCCCCATAAAAACTTTAAATTTGAGCTCGGCAACTCCGGCCTTTTTGCAAAAATCCTCCATTTCATCACAGAAAGAAGACATTTTATTTTCTGCACTTTCAAGCAGCTCACCTTCGAGGGTCGGCATGCTCATCTGAGGAACAAAAAAACCGGAATAATCTTCAAAATTCTGGACAACAAAGACGAGATACATAGACGCACTAAACTTCCCTGCAAAATAGGCTGCTGACTCGGCAATTGTTTTGGAATTGTCAGAAAAATCTACGGGAGTTACTACTCTTTTAATCTCTTTAATTACACTCATATGTCCCTCCTTTTGCATTAAAAGATACCAAACCACATCCTCTTCTAACTTTCCCACACCTCACTGATAAATGCAAGCATTTCGAATGTTCCTGAAGATGTTTTTATTGTGTTTTATAAAAGAAAAACACAGCGGATAATAAAATGGGTTTGACAAAATATTTAATCGCGATATTCTCTGAGTATCACATCGTGGCACTACAAGTATGCAAATTAAAAAATTACCGAGAGAGAACCCGTTGAAAACAATTAAAGCAATCTCCATCAGTGACAGAAAAGGAATGCGAAAAGAAAATAGATCTACCACCCGACTCATAAAGAATTTTGGTCTTGAAGATGATGCGCATGGCGGAAAATGGCATCGACAGGTAAGTTTTCTTGCCCAGGAGAGCATCAACTTCATGCGTAAGAAAGGTTTGGATGTGGTAGCCGGAAATTTTGCCGAGAATATAACCACGGAAGGGCTTGATCTGATACCACTAGGCGTAGGCAAACACCTGCAGATTGGAGAGGCTGAAATTGTACTTTCCCAATTGGGCAAAATCTGTCACAATCGTTGTGCAATTTATCATCAGGCCGGAGATTGTGTCATGCCCCGGGAGGGGGTTTTCGGCGTCGTCCTTAAGGGTGGTGAAATTAAAACCGGGGATCATATAGAAATTCTTGCCGAAACATCAAGATCCGCCGCAATTATTGCTGCTGCAGATGACGAAAAGCTATATGGAGAACAGATAAGGGAATACGTTCGCGCAAAGTGGCATCCCGCCTTTATTCGGTTCGACAGTCTAAGCGACAAAAACAGCAACTTTGAGGCCATCCTGAAAGACCTGACCGATACCCAGCGTATCGACGATATCATCATTTTCGATCCATCCGGTGGCCACGGTCTGGCCCTTGCAGCATATGAAAAAGTGGCGGAAAGGGGGAATATTTATCGAACAGACAACACAACTATCTATTATTGCCGGAGGGTTGATGACCTTACTTCTCCCCCCAGTGCACGGCAATAGTTCCAAACATGAATTTTTTAAAGCCAACTTGTGTAAATCCAACCTCTCTAAAAACAGAAGCCAATTCCCCGGCCTTGTAAAAATCCATCGTTGATCCTGTCAAATAGGCATAAGCACTCTTATCATCTGCAATGAATTTTCCCAGGGCTGGAATGCAAAATCGAAAATAAAACTGCAAAAAGGGGTAAAGCAGGTTCTTCGCCGGTGGAGTGGTATCAAGACAGACCACCCTGCCTCCGACCCTGAGTACCCGGAGCACCTCTTTCAGTACCTTTGATGAATCATCTACATTTCTCAAAAGATAACCAAATGTCACCGAATCAAAGACGTTATCTTTATAGGGCAATTTGTTGGCATCACAACCCTGCCAGTTAATTGCTTTGCCAATAAATCTTTTCTCTGCCTCCTTCAACATATTCTGTGAAAAATCAGCCCCGACCAGTCTTGCCTTCCGGTAGGTATCAATCATCAAAGCCGCAATATCACCTGTCCCGGTTGCCAGATCCAAACTCCAACCGCCACCCGGATCCCCAGCCTTTTGTACCACAAACCTTCGCCACTTCTGATCTTGTCCCATAGTCATGACACGATTCATAAGATCATAGCGACCGGCAATAGCATCAAACATTTCCTGGACAGCAGGCCCTTTGCTTTTTGTTGTCATAATAAATTCCAGTAGTATCCGGCTTAGATCTCGAAGTCTACGCTATCTGCAAGAGGATTCATGGGCAACTTTTGGGAGCGTCATCCAGTAAATTTCGTAGCATTTTCTTACTATTTTTCACATTTGATTTGTATCAGTCTTCGAAGTCTACGCTATCTGCGAGGAACTCGCATGATACAAATTGGATGTGAAAAATATTTGGAAATCAAGAAATCTACTGCCAAAAGCGGACAAAAGTTACCCATGAATTCGTTTTCGATGCTTTGCAATTTTCTAACCGGACACTACTGATTAAATCCCGGAACGAATTAGCAGGGGGCAGACCCTGGAGTCCTTGGGAAGGGAATAACTTCACGAATATTCTTCATCCCTGTAACAAACTGGACAAGGCGTTCGAAACCGAGACCAAAACCAGAATGGGGTGCAGTTCCATATCGACGTAAATCCAGATACCAGTTGTATTCTTCAATATCTATCTGCGCCTCAACCATCCGTGATTTAAGCACTTCCAAACGTTCTTCACGCTGACTGCCTCCGGCTATCTCACCAATACCGGGCAGGAGGATATCCATAGCTGCAACGGTTTTTCCACCATCGTTGACCCGCATATAAAACGGTTTAATTACCGCGGGATAATCCGTCACAATTAATGGACAGTTAAACACTTCTTCTGCCAGATAACGTTCATGCTCGGACTGGAGATCAACTCCCCATTCAACTGGGAATTCGAACATTTTTTCAGCCTTCGACAGAATATCCACGGCATCAGTATAGGTTGCGTGAGCAAATTTGTTATCAACAACTCCACTGAGTTTGCTCAGCAATCCTTTCTCTATAAATTTATCAAACAAATTCAAATCTTCAGCGCAATTGTTCATTACGTCTTCGAGAAGATACTTCAGCAGCATTTCAGCAATCTGCATGTTCCCCTTCAGATCACAAAACGGCATTTCCGGTTCAACCATCCAGAATTCAGCAAGATGGCGCGAAGTATTTGAATTTTCGGCTCTAAATGTCGGGCCAAAAGTATATACATCACCGAGCGACAGTGCGTAAACTTCCGCCTGTAACTGACCACTGACGGTAAGACCAGCACTTCGCCCAAAAAAATGTTGCTCTTTTCCATTTTCACTTGAGCTTCCCACCTGAAACATCTCACCAGCACCTTCACAGTCACTTGTTGTAATAATTGGTGTATGCACCTGAAGGAATCCCTTTTCATGGAAGAACTGATGTACTCCATAGGACAACCGTGAACGCACACGGGCAACTGCACCCAGTGCATTTGTACGGGGACGTAAATGACAGAGTTCCCGCAGGAACTCAAGGGAATGTCTCTTCTTTTGCAGTGGGTAGGTTTCCGGATCAGCCTGTCCGACAACTACTACTTCAGCGGCGTGAATTTCCACATCCTGCCCCTTAGCCGGCGATTCTTTCAATTCGCCCCGTATGCTGACACTGCAACCCGTGGTAAGTTGCCTGACCTCACTGGTGTAGTTCTTCAACTCTTGACTGGCAATCACCTGGATGTTCGCCAGACAGGAACCGTCATTAACCTCAAGAAAAGAAAAGTCTCCGGTATCTCTCCGCGTCCTGATCCAACCTGCTACTGAGACGGTACTGCCGATGGGTTTATCTTTTAACAGTATCTGGATACGTGTTTTCATTTTGCACCATTTTATAATTCGTAGAAATCATAACAAATACTCTTGCCTCACATTTGCCAACGCTGCAAATATGGATCTCTTTACTCCCGGTTCTTCTCTGTACAGAGAGTCCAGTAACAGTCGGATCTTTTCGCGATTTGTGTCATCAGCCAAAGGGCAAAAATTGCTGACAGGAGTAAATTCAAGTTCTGTAGATATCTCAACCACTTCTCTCTTTTCAATATAAGCTAATGGACGTATGATAGAGAGATCCCCCTCAAACAACATTTGCCTGGGTACCATCGTCGATATATTACCACTGTAAAGAATGTTCAGAAAAAAGGTCTCAATAAGATCATCCTTATGATGACCCAGGGCAATTTTATTAACCCCCCTTTCTCTCGCCAGTTCAAAAAGCTGACTTCGTCTGTTACGAGCGCATTTAAAACAGGTTCTGCTCTCCTCACTGATGTTCCAGGCCGGTTTAACACTATAGTCAATGGAAAAGCGCTCCAGCTGTTTTCCAACCGATATTGCAGGTTCCACCTCTCCTTCATGGTACCGCCAGAATCCATGATCGATAACCTGAGCTGTCAATTCAAACCGAATGGGTGCCTTTTCCTGCCACATTTTCAGCACCCAGGCTAGAACCAGACTGTCAATACCACCGGAAACCCCGATCATAACTCTATCTCCATCATCCAGCATGGAATAGTCATGCATCGCCTGCCCGATTTTTCTGTTTAAACGTGGAGAAAGCCTGAAATTACGTCGCATATGCATCCAGCTATTGCAACAAAAAAAACCGCGACTGCAAAAAAATCAGCGTCGCGGGAAAAAAAGATAAAATGAGGTGTCCGACTTTCATAACAATGAAGCAGCGTCATTGTTATGAAAGCATTTCATGGGGCTTATTTCAGGTATGGACAATCAGCCAACCGCTCTTTTATACCCTGTTCAAGAAGATCCTCAACACTGATCCACTTGAAGCCTCTGGTCTGAGCCTTATCAAACGAAAATATATTGCTTAGAAAAGACTCCTGAGTCTCTCTAAAGTCAGCAGACCATAGAATACTTCCTGTAGAGACATGCCTGAGAACCATACTAAAGGTTGCTGATGCCGGCGAGTCTGATGCATACTCCCCACCTTCACGCTGTTTAAACTGACCTACAGTGGTGGTCAAGACACCGTCACAGTTGAGCCTTTTACCAAGCCTTGCAATCGTTCCTGATATGCCCCCGGATATTTCCGGCACAAGAGTCGACACCTGGTCGGAGGTAAGAATTCTCACTTTTGAATTGTCGGCCAGTTCTCTCGACATGGTCTTAGTAGCTAACTCAGCCCCCTTTTCGAGATCCCGGGCATCGCTGAATGTGATAGTATCGTCTTTGTCCACAGAAGTGCTGGCCGGTAAAACAACAATACATGTGAGTGGCTCAATTGGCACCTGAACCTCCTCCCCGCTTCCTTTGTTGGAATAAGAGGAACATGCAGATAACCAAAGCAAAGCACAGCCCGACAGTAATATGGTACTGAATATTTTTTTCACAAACTCACCTTTTAGTGCCTTACTCCAGAACTTCTGTAATAAAAAACAAGAAATCGAGGAAGGTCGTTTAAAATTATATGGTTTAAGCTCTGGAAGTCTAGGCTTATCCGAAGTCGGAGTTTATACCCTGGTTTTTTAGGGTGCTTATCCGAAGTCGGAGTTTATACCCTGGTTTTTTAGGGTGCTTATCCGAAGTCTACGCTTATCTGTTGTTTTTATGACAGAAGTTGAAGAGTAAAGGTCTAAAGACACCCTTTTGAGCTCAAAGATCCTTCTATCTGTATGGGGGTGATTGCACTATTCAACGCACGACCAAATCCTTTAAAGATAGCCTCTATTATATGATGTCCATTTTCTCCATGCAAGAGATCAATATGCAGAGTCAGTCCACCATGTTGAGAAACTGCACGCAAAAACTCTTTGCAGAGAAAGGTATCAAACGTCCCCAACTTCTGTTCACTGACAGAGACATCATAATGAAGATATGGACGATTTGAAATATCAATAACCACCCGTGCCAGGGTTTCGTCCATCGGCATATAACAGCTACCATATCTTGCTATACCGCCTTTATTGCCAAGAGCCTTGGAAATTGCCTGCCCTAAACAGATTCCTATATCTTCAACGGTATGATGATCGTCAACCTCCGTATCTCCAACTGCCCCTATCTTAAGATCAAAAAACCCATGCACAGTAAAAAGGGTCAGCATATGATCAAGAAACGGCACCCCGGTTTCAATTTCAGCCATGCCGCTGCCGTCAAGAGCAAGATCGAGCTGAATATCAGTTTCCTTTGTCTTTCTGGAAACAGAGCCTTGTCGGCTACTTTCAATTTTATTCATATCAAATTTATCCGATTACCGATTACAATTAATATGTGATTGCCGGAAAACAGCTCTTTATCCTTCTAACCCGACTAGTCGGAAAACTTTCATATAAAGTCAGGCTACCTTGGAAAATCATGTTTTCAAGGCAGACATAGGATATTTCAAACAGCATAATGCATTAAAATGAGAAAATTCAATTATTTTGCATCATATCCAAATCTGATATCATACCCTATGAAACAAAAACCTTCTCTATTTTTCGTGACAATTCAGATGAAAATAATTATAGTGAAAAGTTCGAGTCTGAATATTTTTCTATTGACACCAA
>JAUVON010000069.1 GCA_030599175.1 Desulfobulbaceae bacterium
AGTATCACGATACCTCGCGAAACTTTCAGTTTTTGAGAAAAAACTTCGTAAACATCCCTTCCCTGTGCATCTATCTGTTGTTTCTTCACGTACCAAAATAGCAATCTTCAACATGTTTTAATTTTTAACACCTTGTGTCCGGTTTAATTGTATCCGGTTTAATCGTTTCTTCTGTGAAAAAATATAATATCTCCTGTTTACATCAGTAGTGTCCGGTTTAAATCATGCAGGAGGATTCGTGGGTAACTTTTGGGAGCGTCATCCAGTAAATTTCGTAGTATTTTCTTAATATTTTCACATTTGATTTGTATCAGTCTTTGCGAGGAACTCGCATGATACAAATTGGATGTGGAAAATATTTGAAAATCAAGAAATCCACTGCCAAAAGCGGACAAAAGTTACCCATGAATCCGTTTTCCATGCTTCGCAATTTTCTAACCGGACACTGCTGTGTTTACATATCAAATTGATATTTTTACCTGCCAGGAATGGTGTGAGCTATTGTTTATTGACGATTCTGTGGTAATGTGCATAAATTCCTGCAAAATTTTAAAACTTTCAAATTTACCAAAACCATTACCAATATGGAAGAAAACTTACAACGCTACCTGGAATCAACCTTCTACCTTGATTATTACGCCCAAGAGGTATCCGAATTTTCCAGATCCGCCTGCACCGGACTGGATTCTCCCATGGAGAAAGCAATTGCTCTGTACTATGCAGTCCGAGACCAAATCAGATATGACCCCTATGATTTGCAATATTCCCGAACCGGCATGAGGGCCAGCAACGTAGTGAAAAAAAAATCAGGCTACTGTGTGTCAAAAGCTGTATTGCTGGCCGCTGTAGCCCGTCATCAGAGAATACCCAGTCGTCTTGGTTTCGCCGATGTGACCAATCACCTGTCCACAGATAACCTGAAAAAACAGATGGGAACTGATCTCTTTATCTATCATGGTTACACAGAAATGTTGTTAAATGGCAAATGGGTCAAGGCTACTCCCGCATTCAACCTATCTCTCTGCACCCGCTTCAACGTAAAACCACTGGAATTTGATGGAAAGGAAGATTCATTCTTCCATGAGTTTGATACTCTTGGCCAGAAACATATGGAATACGTAAGGGATCATGGCCACTTTGCCGACCTCCCCTTCGATAGAATTTTTTCCGCCCTGGATCAGACTTACCCAAATATCTTTGAAAATTTCTCCAAAAAAAAACAGTCTGATTTTGCAGCTGAGGCAAGTATTGAAAATAGAAGACAATGAGCACTTGATAACTTAAAAAAGCCAGGCCTCTACCAGGCTGGTCTTGCTGATCATTGCGCAGCCTTCAGGTCTCTCGATCAGGCCATTGGCTTCAGCCATCGCTTCAAACCTTCCCATACTGCTTAGTGGATCGGCGAAAAGAGAACCGTTTTCATGTCTCACCCTGCTGTACACCAACTGGGTCCAGTTTTTCTGGCCGGTAAGTTCTTCTGTCACCTGCAGCTTCCTTTTTTCCGGCAGAAAGTTCTTAAAGCCCATCAGTCGACGAACTCCTGGAAGAGCCAGCAGAAGAAGAGCGACATGGTTGGATGGCGGCCCACCCGGAAGGTTGAATACGACCGTGTTGCCAACCCGTCCCATACAAGCACCTTTACCCGGTCCTATGCGGACACGGTGAAAGATCTTCTCCATACCAATCTGCTCCATGGCCCTCATGGTAAGATCTTTATCCCCATCCAGGACGCCACCGCATGTTATCAGAATATCAACCTGCTGCACAAGATGTCTAAACTGTTCCCGCAGTTGATCAAGGTTATCACGCAGAAGGACAGTAACAGGGGTTATCCCAAGCTGCTGCAGCTCAGCTGCAGCAGTCACCATATTGCTGGCTGCCACCTTGCCGGGTGCAACAGGTTCACCGGGCAATACCAGTTCACTGCCTGTTGCCGCAACAGCAACTCTGGGTAACGGATAGCAGGTGATTTTATTCAATCCGGCCGCAGCAGCCATGCCAAGATGGGTTGGACCCAGTACAGTTCCACCGTTCAGCACTACCTGACCTTCTTCAATATCACTTCCCATCCGCAGGATATTTCGTCCGGCACCGGCATCAGCCCTGATTGTCACAGATTTTCCCTGTACCAGCGCAAATTCGGAAGCCAGCACGGATGTTGCCCCGGGTGGAATAGCTGCACCGGTCATGATTCGTATTGTAATACCCGGTTTAATCTGGAGTATGTCAGCATCATCCCCGGCAGCCAGAGCACCAATAACAGCAAGTATCACAGGGTTACTCGCAGATGCATCAACAATGTCAGCTGAGAGAACTGCAAAGCCATCTTTCAATGAAGAATCAACAGATGGACAGTTTGCCACGGAAAATACATCTTCAGCGCAGACCAGACCAAGCGCTTCTTCTAAAGACACAACAACCGGTTCCAACGTCTGGAGGGAGCTGATATACTGATGTGCTTTATT
Organism: Desulfobulbaceae bacterium; assembly: GCA_030599175.1. Taxonomy (GTDB): domain Bacteria; phylum Desulfobacterota; class Desulfobulbia; order Desulfobulbales; family Desulfocapsaceae; genus Desulfomarina. The sequence continues at coordinate 2,466 of JAUVON010000069.1, forward strand.
CAGTGAAATCATAGGAAAAAATCGTGCAAACCCAAATTAATTCTTTCCAGCATTCTTCGCACTTTCACGTAAGGCACGGATTCTATTTTCAAGTGAGGGATGGGTCATGGTAAGTTTTTTCAAACCCACTGCACCGAACAAACCACCATTGATTCCAAAAGCCTGCATCTGGACCGGCAGCTGTGCCGGTTCCTGTAAGGATTTCAGCCGTTCTAAAGCGCTGATCATTTTTTCATGTCCAGCTAAGGCTGCTGATCCGGCATCTGCCCGATATTCACGCCAGCGACTGAACCAGCGGACGATCAAAGTGGCCAGAAAACCAAAAACCAGCTGAGCTATCATATAGGTCCCACTATATCCTATACCCCGCCCGAATCCATAGCCTCGCGAATTATAGCCGCCCCCCTGCCGGCGATCAACCAACGCTGAAACCACCTGTGATAATACAATTACAAAAGTATTCACCACACCCTGGATCAATGCCAATGTTACCATATCACCATTAGAGATATGGCTGACTTCATGCGCTAATACAGCTTCTACCTCATCATTATTCATGTTATTGAGCAAGCCTGTACTCACAGCAACAAGTGAATTGTTTTTGTTGGCACCGGTAGCAAAGGCATTCGGTGCTGGTGAGTCAAAAATAGCAACTTCAGGCATACCAACACCTGCCTGATCAGTCAAAGAACGCACAGTATTTATAAGCCACCTTTCGGCATCATTGGCTGGTGCAGAAATAACTCTTGCCTTTGCTGACCGTTTTGCCACACTCTTTGACATCATCAGTGAGATAAACGAACCTGCAAATCCCATAATACCGGCCATGAACAAAAGCGGCGTCAAATCCATACCAGGCTGATTCAGGCCGAAAAAATTAAGCATTACACCTAAAACAAATAGTACCGCCAGGTTAGTAGCTAAAAACAACGTTGATCTCATCAGCATAATGTTCTCTCTCTTTTTAGTACCTCACTCCATAAGAGCTGTCATAAAAAACAGGTAAGCGCAGACTCCGAGAAATCAGGCGGGTCTTTTGATCACCAGAACAGCTCCCGGGAAGAGGGGAATTGTCAGCCCTGTTCTATCGGTTCAGCTTAAACTATCAAGAAAAAGCGGAATAATAACTATTCTTATAAAATAAGTCGATTAAAGTCAACTGTATTTCGCATATCGATGGGGATGTGTCAGGAGATCTGTTCAAGTTCTCTACGCGGCCTGTTTGTCCAGATAGTAGTTCTCATCCGGTATCCCTGCTTCCTTCATTGCCAGGTACTCATCAAAATTCATCATCATATCGGTGATACCATCTGGAGTAATCTCGATAATCCTGTTAGCAACGGTTGACACAAACTGATGGTCATGGGAGGCAAAGAGTACAACCTCAGAAAAAGATATCAGTCCATTATTTAGAGAAGTTATCGATTCAAGATCCAGATGGTTAGTAGGCTCATCCAGAATGAGGGCATTGGAGTGGGAGAGCATCATCCTGGAGAGCATACAGCGCACACGCTCTCCACCAGAGAGAACAGAGGTCTTTTTCATCGCCTCCTCTCCGGAGAAAAGCATTTTACCCAGGAATCCGCGAATAAACCCTTCATCCGTCTTTGGCGGTGCAAATTGTCTCAGCCAGGCGACCAGTTCAAGCTCATCATCATTGAAAAAATTGCTGTTTTCTTTTGGGAAGTAGCTGTTTTTGATAGTCACCCCCCAGCGAAAAGTACCTTTGTCAGGCTTGAGTTCACCTGCAAGAATCTGGAAAAGAGTGGTTTTAGCAAGGCTGTTTGTGCCGACAAAAGCAATCTTATCACCTCTGTTCACCGTGAGAGTGAGATCATCAAACAAACAGATGCCATCGATTGTTTTGGAAAGCCCGTCGATCTCAAGGATAATATCACCACAGGGCCGTTCCGGCTTAAAAACAATATAAGGGTACTTTCGCGAAGAACTCGGCATACTCTCAATGGTAAGTTTCTCAAGCAGTTTCTTCCTCGATGTGGCCTGTTTGGCCTTGGAGGCATTGGAACTGAAACGCTGGATAAATTCTTTGAGCTGCTCTGCCTTAGCTTTGGCCTTTTTACTCTCAGTCTCTTTCTGACGGAAATGGAGCTGGCTGGCTTCATACCAGAAATCATAGTTTCCCACATAGACCTGGATTTTCCCATAATCGATATCCGCCACATGGGTGCATACCTGGTTCAGAAAATGACGATCATGGGATACGATGATAACGGTGTTGTGAAAGCGTGCGAGAAAATCTTCCAGCCATTCGATGGATTTCAAATCAAGCTGGTTGGTGGGCTCATCAAGAAGAAGGATATCAGGGTTGCCAAACAAGGTCTGTGCCAGCAATACACGCACCTTGTCACTGCCGTCAAGCTCCTTCATTCTTTTCTGACTCATCTCTTCCGGAATACCAAGACCACTTAACAATACTCCGGCTTCAGCTTCAGCCTCATAGCCGTTCATTGCACCAAATTTGGCTTCAAGCTCCCCGGAACGGATACCGTCTTCATCAGTAAAATCGGATTTGGCGTAGAGTGCCTCACGCTGTGCCATCACCTTGTATAATTTCTTATGGCCCATGACGACGGTATTGAAAACCGTGTATTCATCAAAAGCAAATTGATCCTGGCTGAGCACTGCGACACGCTGTCCCCGGCCTGTGGAAACATGACCGCTGTCCGGGTCAAGCTGATTTGACAGTATTTTTAGAAAAGTTGACTTCCCGGCACCGTTAGCCCCAATAAGACCGTAACAGTTACCAGGAGTAAATTTGATATTAACATCCTTAAAGATGACTCTCTTGCCGTAGGAAAGAGCAATGTCAGTTGCAGTAATCATGGCTGTATCCTCACCAGCTACTGGCGCCTACCCACGCCAAAGTCAAAAGAAGCAGCTTTACTGCTTCGGTTTTTACCACGACCTGTGGTACTCGGCTTCTTCCTGCTCGGTATCCCTCTTGAAAAGCTTTCACTTTTTTCTTCGCTTACATGTCCTCCTGCTTCATTTACTAAAACAGGAAGCCGCTCCCGAGCCAGTTTTTTTCCGAGATTACGCTCAATAAGGGAAATCATTTTGTTGTCATCATGGCTGGCGAATGTCAAAGCATGACCATTTCGTGTTGCTCGGCCTGTACGCCCGGTACGATGAGTATAAGTCTCTGCAGTATCCGGCACATCAAAATTGATGACATGCGTGATACCGGAAACATCAATACCACGGGCGGCAATGTCTGTTGCCACAAGAATTTTAAAAGTGCCGTCGCGAAACCCGTCCATAGCCTGCTGCCGTTTGGATTGGGAAAGGTTACCCTGGATTGCAACAGCACTGAAACCTGCCTTCTGTAGTTGTAGAGCAAGACTTTTTGCTTTGTGTTTTGTTCGTGTAAAGACAAGTGTACTCGCCATTTCCCGTTCTGTTAGGATATTTTTAAGCAAAGCTGTTTTCTTTGTCTTTGAAACCTGAAAGAGAGCATGAGATATAGTTGGCGCCGGTAAAGTATGATTAATCTGTACTGTTACCGGATTTCGCAGAATATCTTCAGCCAGGTGACGAATCTCCCTGGGCATGGTAGCTGAAAAAACCAGTGTTTGCCTGTCTCTGGGCAATTGCTTGATGATCCTGCGAATATCCGGTAGAAATCCTTTGTCAAACATGTGATCAGCTTCATCAAGAATCAGTACCTCAACTGCACGGAGGTTAAAAGCTTTGTCATTGAGAAGGTCAAGCAACCTGCCTGGGCAAGCAACTACAATTTCCACTCCATCCCGAATGGTTTTAATCTGGGGCTGTTTGCCGACACCACCATATACGGCCACACTGCGGAGGCCGGTATGTTGGGCCATCTGGCCGATGTTTTCATGAATCTGTTCAGCCAGCTCTCTAGTCGGTGCCACTATCAGTGCCCTCACTTTTTTTCTCGGGCCTTTAAGCAGGTGCTGGAGTAGAGGCAAAACAAAAGCCGCTGTCTTCCCTGTTCCAGTCTGTGCCAGACCAAGGATGTCACGACCGGCAAGTACCGGAGGAATGGCCTCTTTCTGGATTGGAGTTGGAATTGTATAACCACAGGCAGCAACGCCGGCGTTAATTTTTTGGTGTAACTGAAAATCTTTAAAACTCATTAGTACTTTACTCCTGAATTACTTGTTTCTTAAAAGGAATATAATTTTAAAAAATCAAACCATTAGAAACACCACCAGGTGATTTATGCCAATTGATTTTTCCGATTCCCGGAGTTGGTATTCCTTTTATCTCTATGTGATCGACCCGGCTTTTGCCGATTTGCCGATCTTATCTGCGAATGCGTTATGATCCGCTAATCATTTCTTGTTTGTTCTATAAAGGTTATCCCCGCCTCTGTTTGAGCCTGACCAGCAACAAATAATTGCAGCAATCCAGTGGCTCTGTATTATGATCACGATCAATCATAATTTCCAGATCCTGGTTGCAGGGGGCTTGGAATGGGCGTTAAGGTCAGTTTCTGCTCTGGAGTGACAGAGCATACGACATACAGTTCCTACTGTTCACTTGTTTACACAGTCAGTAGAAACTTCGACGGCAACGGACGATGCTCAAGGAAACAACGAGGTCAACGAGGACAACCTGGGGGAGTTCGCTCTACTTATAGAATTAACAGCCGGAAACTATAGCCTGTTCTTGAAATTAAGCAAGGAAATAAAATGGTTTGTGAGAAATTATGTGAAACATGGTCTTTGCATAGCCGGTAATTTTTGTCGTCCGGTATGCTATTCAACAGTACATTTATTGGTGTATTTACCTGATATACCAACATAAGATGAGCGTATTTCGGTAATGTCCTTTTCGACATCACCGGTAGGGTAAAACGTAGATAAAAATCCACCCACTTTACGTTTATAGTCGAGAAAAGCGAGGGCGATTGGCACATTGGCACCAAGAGCTACGTAATAGAATCCTGTCTTCCATTTATCAACTTTTGAACGTGTACCTTCTGGCGGAATAGTCACCACAAGACGATCACTTGCATCAAATGCTTCAATCATTTGCGTAACAACATTATTAGATGAGGATCTGTTGATCGGGATCCCCCCCAGCCACTTCATAATGGAACCGCGCCACCCTTTAAACAGAGAATCTTTCCCCATCCAGTACATATCAAACCGGTAGACAAAAGCTATTGCCAATGCAAGTGGAAAATCCCAGTTACTGGTATGGGGAACTGCTACCAGAACATACTTGGGTTCCGTCGGCGGCTTACCTTCAAGCTTCCATCCCCATATTCTAAAAAAAACCCTGCACAAAACTACAATAATCGGCCTTAATATTGGCGTACTATACATTGTTTGTTGCACTACTACTCCAAATTCAATGTTAATGGTGGCCTTTGCTGGTTACCCGCAAGAAATCAGCTTCTTTTTCCATCATGCCTGTAGAGGGGCACTGAAAGTTCCGATTTATCCGGATGAGATCAATCACTGTCAAAAAGAGATATCCCCCGCCCCCATTCCGCTCAGTCTTTTCCTCAGAGTTCCGATCTCGGCAAAGATTTTTTTCAACATATCTATTTCCATCCGGGTTTGTTCAGATAAAGAAACAAAATTATCAGGTTGTTCACCCATATTGATCTTTTTCACCTGGTGCCTCAGCCGGATCTGCATCAGGTAATTATATGATTGTACAACTTCCTGATAAGAACTCGTATTAAGAACTCCTTCCTCATGGATAAGTTCAAGGCGCTGCAGGGTATTTGTACTCTGCAGAGAATATTGTATAGCATAAATCCTTGCAAATCCTACAATCATTGCCAGAACATGCTTAATATTGAAAGTGTTTGCATTAACTCCTTCCGACTCCACAGATATATTGCCGAAAAAATCCAATGGGATCTTAAACAGCAGGGTGTTCTCCGCCATAAGGCGAAAAAAAACAGGGCGATGCTCCACAACTTTTTGTATATGGCTCCCTACCTCCTCCACCAGTCCGGCATCACCATAACTGCAATTAAAATCGAAGAAAATTCCGGCCTCCATAAGACCCTGCGGATTCGCCTCAATAATCCAACGGGAAAAATAATTCTTCCAGACGCTGAGAGGTTGACACCATTTGGGATTCATGGCCATGAAATTTCCCTTGCAAAAATCATATCCCGCCATATCCAGGTCAGTGCAGATTCGGGTACTTAGACGACCAAAATAATCTGTGACATCTTTAAGCTGATCTTCCGGTACATCTTCAAAGATTATGGCATTATCCTGATCCGTGGCCAGGGTCTGTTCTCCGCGGCCCTCACTTCCCATACTGACAAAGGCAAAACTTACAGGAGGATCACCACATTCAGTAAGAGCAAAATCCATCAATTTGTCAAAAACAGCATCTGAAATGGAAGTAATGATCCGGGTAATATATTTTGCATGTACACCACTGTCGGTAAGAGCTTTGACTATCCCCGGCAGCCTTGCATGGCTGGCCGCGATCTCTTCCACATCTGTTGCTTCATTGATTTCGTTAATGAGAAAAGTAGTGGAAAAACGTTGAACCTCCAATAGTTCCTCATTACTGATGACACTTACAATCCTGCCTTTAGCATCCTTCACACCAAGATGCTTTATGCCTTTCTCGCTCATCAGCAGAACAGCCTCAAAAATCATGGCAGTCTCTTCAACAGAGATGACGGGAGAGCTCATCACCTCATAAACCGGTGTCTCAAGAGAGATGTTTTCAGCAACCACTCGCTCCCTTAGAACCATATCGGTTATAATACCGATATGTGTTCCTGATTCGCTTTTGATCAACATTGAATTACGTCCGGCTCTTACCATGATTTTTGCAACTTCCCGGACAGGAGTATAAAGATCACAATCCACACAATCACTGAGGATATTTTTCAATGGTTGATTTAAGAACATTGCAGAAGTCTGCAGGTCAACGATTAATTTATCCCTTTCCTGGTCTCGCTTTTTTTCGCTGGTAATATCTTCTACGATGCCTTCACAATATAACGGGTTCCCCTTTTCATCTCTGGTCAATACCAACGAAAGAGAGGCTATGCCAACACTATCTTTTCCCTTTTTGAGCGTAAAGATCTTATCTTTGACAAGACCTTCCTTTGCAAGAGTTTCCATCAAGTCTGCAGGCTCATCAAGATTCTGCAGATGATCGATGAGTCTGGCGCCCATCAGACCATCCTCGGTCAAATTGAATATTCTGAGTGTTTCAGAATTGGCTTCCAGTAAACGAAAATCTTTTTCCGCTGTTGTGCGGAAGATACCGATCGGTAATCTGCTGGTAAGCAATTTATACTGCTCCTGACTTTCACCCAACTGCTTCTTTATCCTTTCCCGACGGCTCAGATCCCTTGCAGTCATCAGCAGAACACTTTCATCGCCAAATAATTTTGTCATAAAAGTTAAGCGGGTATGGACCTGAGAGCCATCCTTTCTCAGCATCTGTGCCTCGACCTGACCTGATTCTTTTTTGCCCTCAAAAAACGCCTTTACATCTTTTCTACTTAAATCGTCTGTATTGTCGGTGAAGAAGAGCCCCTCCGGGTTTTGCAATTCAAGTTCTTCTGCAGAATAACCGAGAAATTGCCACATGCTGGAGTTCGAATAGATGCATTTTCCATGCAAAATCATCATGACAGGTTTTGTAGCAGTCTCAACCAGGGTTTTGTACTTTTCTCTCGATCTTTTCAATTCTTCTTCAGTTTCCCTCTTTTTTCTCTCTATCACCAGACTTTGCCGGCTCATATAAAAAAGCAAAAATGAAAAAACCAGGGCTGCAGCAAGAGCAAAAAACGAAAGTCTTCTGGAAATCTCCGTCGTCTTCCTCTCTACATCATCAAGAAACACACCGGTGCCGACAATCCATCCCCACGGTTCAAATTTTTTCACATAAGAAAGTTTCGCTACCACTTTTTCATCACTGTATTTTGTATGCCATGTATGATTAAGAAAACCATCATCTTTGCTGGATGCTACCCGTATAAATTCAAGGAAAATCTGATTTCCATCGGAATCTCTGTATTGACTGAGGTCGGTGCCGATCATCTCTTTGGAATAGGGGTGCATCACCATTTTCGGCTGCAGATCACAGATCCAGAAATAGTTCTGGTTGGTATCACCA
>JAUVON010000002.1 GCA_030599175.1 Desulfobulbaceae bacterium
ATGGAACCGTTATATATTCCGGTTTGGGATTAAATGACATTTCTAACGCATCTCCTTTGTATCAGTTTTTTGCACATAACGCCTTGCTAAGCGGAAAACAACATTTGGCTATACTGCACGAAGTGCAAGCCAACTGTTGTTTTTCCGTTTAAGCAACTTGTTAGCCAATTCACTTGCGAATACTCAGTACTTTTTGCTTAAGTAACAACACAAAACCTACAATTAACAATACAAAGAAAATCATAGTAAAACTACTTTTAAGAATGGTAAATAAGCTCGCTACTTTAACTGTAGTTATTTGTAAATCAGGAAATGAGTTTATCATTTTTATGATGAATACATTTTCAACATAATCAAAAATACCAGCTAAAACCGGCACAAATGCAAGATAATATATTTTAGAGTTTTCATTGAATGTTTTACCAAAAAGCCAAACGAGTAGTAGTGAATAAGTAATAGAAAACAAACCCGGGTATATAAAGTCTAATGGTAATTGAGTAGATAAATATAGATTGCGCCCTTCTACCCCCAATGTATCTAGTAATTCAGAGGCATAATCAAATGAGTAACCAAAGGGAGATAAATCAAATATAGGTAATTGAGGGGCAAATGCGGTAACAGCAGGAATTGAGTAAGACAGCATTGTCAAATACACTGCCATAGTTAACACAAATAAGAAAGTAATAACTTTTCCTGTTGAGCACCTCTGCATAAAACTAATTAATACTTCCATGTGAAAATATGACTCCTATTGAATGATTGGCTAACAAGTTATTATATGGTTTCCTGATATCATTTTAGTAAATGTGATTTGACAACCCTTTTTCACCTATACCAGTCTGTTTCTAACCGGATTTCATACATAATTTGAGTGATATCCAGAAACCGGATATATCCATCATATGCTGTATTTATATATCCTTGGGCAATTTTGACCTTTGTTGATGCATTACAAGTTGTACTTCTTCCTGCATGTCAGGGATAATCTTCTAGATTTGATAGAAAAGACCAGTGGCCTGAAAATTTTAAACCAATATATTGTATAATCTACCTCAATATCCTTACAGATTTTTCGTTGAACCCCTAATTTAGTGATCACAAGAATTCTTTATTTACAACCCGTTCAGCATTAAGCTTCCTGGCGAGGGTAAAAAGATGATAGAGATATGTAGCAATGATGGCGGCGACAATCCTTGGAAGCCAAAGCCAGACGACCGGCAGTCCAAGCGGGAGAAACAGAGCAGGATCCTCGATCATTGCATGGTTTATCCCGATGGAAAGATGAAGCCTGGTGAGCTCTTCTTTTGAGAAATTGTTCGATCCCGTTTCTTCAACAATAACCGCTGAACCATAAGCAAGTCCAAACACAGATGCTGTCAACCATAACATTCCCGTTGAACGATCAAGCCCCATAATTTTTAAAACAGGGGCTATCATCTTTGTTAAATAAACAATGAGATTGAACTCCTTTGCCAGTTCAAGAACCACCATAAGGGGCATAATTATACAAAATATCTGCAATCCAAGTTTAGTTATGCCAATACTCCAGATCTGAAACATTGGCAGAAAATCCTGCTTGTTGTGGGCAATATTTCTGACTGTATCTGCCGCAATTGTCTCAGGAGTTATTCCCATGATTTTTGCACAGATAAATGTAACTATAAAAGAAACCAAAAGTCTGAAAAACGCCGCTAAAAAAGGATTGATACCTGATTTACCCTGAACAATGCTTTCCTGAATCAAATTGTGTGAAATCAATAAAAATATGGCGATCAAGGTCATATGTTCCATTGAAAAGGGCATGACCGCAAGGGCTGCAACTGCACCGTAAATCCCTGTCAAAAGACCGATAATCAATGGCAGAGCTGCAGAGGCTGGTAAAGAGAGGATGTTCATGGCCGGAGTCAAGAGAAAATCAAGCTTATAAATAATTCCAAAATGAACAAGCAGTGCCGTTGCAAAAGAGATGGGGACAAGTATTTTCAAAAGCCAGATTAACCCTTTCCATCCTTTACCCAATCCACGATTTATTCCTGTTATAATCCTTGAAGAGGTGTCTTTAGTCATTGAAAATTATCATTTTATTATTTGATTATAATTGATGGCGTCGTAAAAAGTCCCCTGCGTCGTCATTCCCGAGTAGGCGGAAATCCAGGAGGTGCTGAAATCACTAGATTCCCGCCTACGCGGGAATGACGGGAAAGCGAAGTATTTGAGTTTTTACGAGACCATCATAATTGACTTTCATTTCAATTGGTAAAAACCTGCCAAAAAAAGTAACCAATACTCTGGAATAAACTCCGGGCTGGCTGCACGGTAAGGTTTTCCCCTTCGTTTTGCCACTCAATAGCTTTGTCCTCGTTGATAACAAGGTGGTAGGCATTTTGCTGCTCCATCATCTGCCATAGAGTTTTCCAAGGAAATAGTTCATCTGCCGATACCACCAGGGCCAGTCATGGTTGACGTCCGTACCCCATAGATCGATCCAGGCTCCTGCATTCTTGCTCTCCAGCAGGTCGCCGACAGCCCTGGTATCTGCCACAGCCTCTTCCTCCCAGGCACCCTGCCCGGCACAGATAATGATTGTTTTCTGCCGGTACTGCTCCAGCAGGTTCGGGTCGTTAATACCCGGCAGATAGCTAATTGGCGAGTTGAAATAGACATCCTCCACCTGTCCGGGGGCAAGACCGAATTCAGCACGATCCAGCCTGTACAAGCCGCTCAGGGCCAACACCCCCCGGCAGAGCTCCGGGTGCTTGAGAAAGAAATTCAGACTGTGATATGCACCCATACTGCAACCGTTGACCATAACCCCAATATCAGTCTGGCAATCCCGCCGGATAAAGGGCAGAACCTCGTTGCATATATATTGGTCATAGGCCTCGTGACGGCTGTTGCGCATTGCCGGTGAAACAGCAAAATTGTACCACGACTCACCATCAATGCTGTCCACCGCGTAGAGCTTAATTTTACCCGCCTCTATATAGGACTCAATTGCATTGACCATGCCCATGTTCTCGTAATCGTAAAAGCGCCCCCTGGAACAGGGAAAGATCAGAAAGGGAACGCCCCAATGGCCGTAGACCTTGAGTTCCATATCCCTTCCCAGATGGTGACTATGCCAACGATGATATTCAGTTCTCATACAGACTTCCTCCTCTCCTCTCCTGTATCTTACAACTCATGGATAAAGGAGGTTATTTCTAGGACTTCAGGCTCATGTTCAGTCCGAAAGATATAACCGACATCGCCCAGAGCTGAGCTGAAAACCCCCGGCACTGACTGGATCTCCAGAATAGAGGAACCGTAGCGTTCCATAATTTCCTCGTGACTGTGAACATAGTTGAAACGATCTTTGCGGCTTACATAGCAGCAATGGTATTTCCTCTCATACTCGAGAGGGGCTGTTCGGCCATTGACCACTTCGGCCCACAGAGCATACACGTCAATATCATTGGCATAGTTGAACATATCAGTGGTGTACCCACCCGGCGGCCGCATATTAACCTCCAGAGCCACATACTCGATGGGGCCGGTCTTAAAAAACTCGATATGAAAAAATCTCTCTTTGACCTTAAAGGCGGAAACAGCCCTGCGGCCTACATCTTCAAGCTCCCTGGGGATTTTTTTAAGTGAAAAATAAAAGACATGATCCTCGTTATTGACCACCTCCATGATCCCTTGACTATACCTGTGGGCAGTGCAGAAGATGATATTGCCATCACGATCCGTCAAGCCGTCGAAGGTAAAAATTGTACCATTAATAAAACCCTCCATTATATAATCGTGAGCCGGCTTTTGCTCAATAAAGGAGAGGAGTTCCTCTTTATTGTGGATCTTGAAGGTATCAAGAGCGCCAACCCCATCGTCCGGTTTGGCAACAACCGGATAACCTGTTTCCCTGATAAGCTCTTCCGCCTCGGCCAGGGTATAGACAACCTTACCGGGCGCAACCTTGATACCGGCCTTCCGAAAGACCTCCTTCATCCCTGATTTACGTCGCATAAACTTCATATCTGCAGGCATCAACCCCGTGATATTAAAATCCTGACGAAGCCTGGCATCGGTGGCCAGCCAATACTCGTTATGGGATTCAACGCGGTCGATTTTGCCGTACCGATGGGTAAAATGACCACAAGCCTTGAGGAGAGAATCATAATTATGAAGGTTATCGACCATATAGTATTCGGTCAGGGAATCGCTTACTTCCGGGGAAAGGGCCTCTGCAGATTCCTCGCCGATGCCAAGAACATTTATCCCTAACGCCTTAAGACAGCTGCAGAAAGGAATGAAGTTGGGCGGAAACTGGGGACAAAGGTAAACAAGGTTCATAAAGAACTCCTTTTCTCAGACAGGTAATTCATTGAGGTTGTGAGCTTTCATTTGCCACACCATGGATAGCTTCAAAAATGGCCATAGGATCCTTTTCATTTGCTGCAGCAATTTCTTTGATGGTCATTTCAGCATCAGCTTTCACACCCTTCTCCTCAAGACCGCGACGGATAACCGGGAACATAAGATTATACTGGCTGCAGATTGCACCAAGGGTCATATTGCCAAAGCCGGGCATAGGTGAGTCAGGAAAATTGCCCCTGTCATCAGCCCCACTACTGCCGGCTGCTGGTTTTATGATATTATAGATATCCTGTGGGCTCAGTTTATTGACGGAGGCTATTGCCGCTAGAGTCTCATTGCCGTCCTTGAATTGTATCCCTGCTTTTCTGAGAAGTTCAACCGCTTGCTCCAGTTCCAGATCCTGCTTTTTTGAGAAGAGCTTTAAAGATGACAGTTCTGCATGGCCGTATGGTGGTTCACCATATTTTTCTGCGGCTGAATCTTTAATGGACTCACCGAGATTAATGACACTACTCATTGGAGGAATCTCAAAATATGTCCCTACTCCCACAATAAGAGTAAGAAGCATGGCAATATTAAAAGATAGGGTGAATATTTTCAGTTCTCTGGCTTTATTTTTCATATAAGCTGTTATCGGCCGCCAGTTGTAGTACAAGTGCAGAAACCCGGCAAAGAGAAAGAGAAAACCAAGATTGATATGAAGGTTACTCCATTCGGTTTTGGTCAAACCCCATAGATGCCAGTCAGCCCAGTAGGCGATTCGACCCTGCGGGACTATGTAGAGAATGACCGATGTCAGCACCAGCAAAATGAAGGAGATGAACATGGTCATAGAGGTAATTTTTCGTATATTCACAATACATTCCTTTGTTATAAGAGAAGATGCAGTTTATGGTTGTTTTTTGATGGTCGAGATAATGTAAGATCATCTCTTCAAAAGTCGAAAAAATTTATAGGCTCAAAAAAGAAACGGCTCAGATTTTTTCATCTCATCAAGGGAATAGACAGTTCCCCTCCACTCAATGCCACCATTTACTAGAGTAGTCAGAGTTGACCTGACTATTATATAGAGTGTTATATAGGGCGAAAACAGACTCCCGACTACATACCATACAGGCAACCCCTGGTATTTCATCCCTCCGTAAAAAAGCATGGTCCGTACACAAAATGCGATCATGCAAAATAGCCGGATATGCCCGGAACCAAAAATCATTCCCCATAAGGGAAACACTGAGACGATAGTAACGCCGACAAGAAGAAAGGGAATCAGTGACAGCCGGTAATGAACAACAGCAAACATATTTTTCATCAAACCGTTTATCATTGCCGGGACAGAATCGTACCAGGGAACACGAACATAATCCCCAGCCAGCAGACACTCCTGACTGTACCCGTGCTTTTTAATGGTTTTACCCAGCATCATATCATCAATGGGATGCATTCGTATCATTTCATGTCCGCCAATCGCTCTGTAAACAGAACCCTTCAGAAGGTTAAAAGCCCCTACCCCGATAAAAAATCTGCTCTTTTTCTCTCTCACCCTCCATGGTTTAAACATGAGCAGAAGCCCTGATCCTGCGTCTGAAATCAAACAATCCAGCAGCCAGTTTTGAGAAGAATTTCTAAAGAGGAGTGTAAGGTGGTCAGCATACCGGATCTTCATAAAATGGACTGCCCGGGAAACTGTCGTTTCCTCCATAATTGTGTCCGCATCGGTAAAAAGAAGATACTCCCCGGTGGCAAGGGAGGCACCGACAGAAAGGGCATGGCTTTTCCCCATCCACCCTTCCGGCAGATCAGTAATCGTGTGCACAATAAGCTGCGGATAACTGCTCCCCATGCGAAGAAGAATATCAGCAGTAGAATCAGTTGAACGGTCGTCAACAACAATTATTTCCAGATTCTCATAGCACTGTGACAACAGTGACAACAGTCCTTTTTCAATATTGTCCTCCTCATTGCAGGCCGGTACAATTATCGAAACCCTTGGGCTGTCACTCCCTGAACAAAGCTCTACATCGCCCAGGTTGACCATTTTTTTCAACCCCAGGATCAGCTCAACAGCAGAGTAGATTGTGACAGTGCAGGCGCAGAAAGCGCATATCAGGAGAAATGACATTTATGAAAGGTATTGGGCCCTGCAAAAAACCAGAGCCCAAGATAATCAGAGGATCTGACTGAGAAAGAGCTGAGTACGCTCATGCTGGGGGTTATCAAAAAACTCGTTAGGTTCATTTTCTTCGACTATCTCGCCATAGTCCATAAAAATTACCCTGTCGGCAACAGTCTTGGCAAATCCCATTTCATGGGTCACCACTATCATGGTCATCCCTTCCTCGGCCAGACTGATCATAACATCGAGTACCTCTTTGATCATTTCCGGATCAAGTGCCGATGTGGGCTCATCAAAGAGCATGATCTTCGGTTTCATACAGAGACTCCTGGCAATGGCAACCCGCTGTTGCTGCCCCCCGGAAATCTGCCCCGGATACTTCTTTGCCTGTTCAGGAATACGGACAATCTCCAGATAATGCATGGCCAGGTCTTCCGCTTCTTTCTTCGGCATCTTTCTGACCCAGATGGGACCCAGACTCAGGTTTTCCACAATGGTCAGATGAGGAAAAAGATTGAAGTGCTGGAAGACCATACCCACTTCCGCCCGTACCTTCTCGATATTTTTCAAGTCACCGCTCAGCTCTGTTCCATTGACTATTATCTTGCCACGCTGATGCTCCTCCAGCCTGTTGATACAGCGAATCACAGTTGATTTACCGGACCCGGAAGGCCCGCAAACTACAATTTTTTCCTGGGGCATTACCCGAATATTTATATCCTTTAATACATGAAAATCACCAAACCATTTATGCATATTGATGATTTCAATAACCGGTTTTTCACCGGCTGTATCATTATTTTCCTGTATCTGCTCTGTATTCATTGACCTTTCTTCCTCAGGATATTGTAACAATTATTTTTCTTCCGCCTTATACTCCAATTCTGACTCAACATATCTGCTGTACTGTGACATCGAAAAGCAGAATACAAAGTAAATACTTGCAACAAAGATATATGCCTCCGTACTGAAACCTGTCCATTCCGGCACATTGAGAATGGATTTTGTGGTGTTGAGAATATCGTAGAGAGCAATAATTACCACAAGAGATGTATCTTTAAATGCAGAAATCAATACCCCGACGGTTGGCGGAATAACAATCTTCAGTGCCTGGGGCAGAATTATCAACCTCATCTTCTGAAAATAATTCAGTCCAAGGGATTCTGCCGCTTCGTACTGCCCTTGATCCATAGCCTGCAAACCGCCACGGACTACCTCGGCAACATATGCCGCAGTAAATATAATAATGGCCACCTGGGCCCTTAACACCTTGTCAATAGTGACCCCTTCAGGCAGGAACAGGGGAAACATAACCGATGACATAAAGAGCATTGTTATCAGGGGTACCCCCCTGATGAGTTCAATATAAACTACTGAAAATGCCTTGATGACAGGCATTGTGGATTGCCGTCCAAGTGCCAGAGCAACTCCCAGTGGATAGGATGCCAGAATTCCAAAAAAGGAGAGCAGCAAGGTGAGAGGCAGGCCGCTCCACTTTGTAGTCTCAACAGAAATCAGGCCGAAAAGTCCACCCTTCATCAAAAGCCCCATAACAAAGAGGGCGACGAGCCAGAGGTACCCCAGCCGGCGATTCCATTTCTTCCAGTCCCTGCTGTATATAAGCATTAAAACAAGAATAATCATGGCAACCAGGGGCCGCCACTGATGTTCATAAGGGTAGTATCCAAACACATTAAAGCGGATATTCTGTGTCACCACAGACCAGCAGGCCCCTGCAGCCTCGTGACACTCTTGTCCGCTGGTAAACCAGACGCTGTCGATAAAGGCCCACTGGACAAACTGCGGAATAAATTTCATTGCAACAAGGAGTACAACTATTGTCGCAATTGAGTTGAGAGCACCATTAAAGAGGTGGCTCCTCACCCAGCCCAGAACACCCACATTTATCGCCGGCGGTTTTATATCTGCGACTTCAGAATTTGTACTCATAGACGTTACCGTTCAATGATTGCAATTTTTTTATTATACCAGTTCATAAAAACTGAAGTTAGCAGGCTGAGCGTCAGATACACGAGCATCATCAGGGCTACACCCTCAACAGCCTGCCCGGTCTGGTTGATGGTAGTTCCAGCCACCTGCACGAAGTCGGGATACCCTATGGCAACAGCCAGTGAGCTGTTTTTGGTAAGGTTCAGCAACTGAGAGGTCAAGGGTGGTATAATAACCCGCAGGGCCTGGGGGAAAATGACAAGTGACAGCACATGTTTGGTCTTTAAGCCAATCGACATGGCGGCCTCTGTCTGACCATGACTGATGGACTGAATACCGGCCCGGACAATCTGGGCAATAAAGGAAGCTGTATAGAGTACCAGCCCAATGAGCAGAGCCGAAAACTCAGGGCTGATATTCTGGCCCCCCTGGAAATTGAACCCTTTCAAAGCCGGGATATCCAGTTCAGTCGGCGCACCACACACCACCCAGGTCAAAAGTGGAAGACCTGCAAGCAACCCCAGACCGACCCAGAAGGAGGGAAACTGCCACCCTGTTCTTTCCTGACGTTTTTTCGCCCAACGTGCTATAAAAAAGGCAATCACACACGCTGCAAGAAATGCTGTCACCACATATGACCAGGCAAAATGTTGTGCCGGCACCGCAAAGTCAATGCCGCGGTTGGATATAAAAACACCGGATACGGGATTAAGCGCCTGCCTTGGCCCCGGGAAAGCTTCATAAAAGAGCGCATAGAAGAAAAAAAGCTGCAGCAGTACCGGAATATTCTGAAAAATCTCCACATAGATAGTGCCGATCCTGGATAGGAGCCAGTTGGATGAAAGAGTACAGACTCCAACTATTGTTCCCAGCATGGTTGTCAGCACCATGCCGATCAGTGATACCTTCAGGGTATTGATCACCCCTACCACAAGAGCACGGCCATAACTGTCGGCAGCTGAATATTCAATGGATTTTTCCCCTATTTCAAAGGCTGCCTCCTTCTCAAGAAAGCCGAATCCACTGGCGATGGACTGCTTGGCCATATTATCCTGAACATTAGCGATAAGATAATAGCCGATAAAGGCAACCAGCATTGCGGTCACCACCTGGTAAATAATCCCCCTGGTTTTCTCATCATTCCAGAAACGGGTTTTTACTGCAGATTTTTCGTTAGTTGTGACCATTGGGGCGTATTGATTTAATGACAGTAAGGAAATATCGTTCATATCCCGGTACAGAGACCGGGCTATTCAAACGACAAGCAGAATGAACTACACTCCAGCATAATAGAGAAACCACAATGTTGCAAACAATCTCAAAGAACAGTTTCCTTTAAAACGACAAAACCCACTCTGAAAGAATCCTAACTTGTGAATTCAGAATGGGTTTTTAATCAAACCGTTTCAGAGAAACGGTTATGGTTCTACTACTTGAAAGGAGGAGAGTACATCAAACCACCATTCGTCCACAAGGCATTGAGACCACGCTCAATTCCAAGGGGTGTATTGACACCTACATTGCGTTCAAAAACTTCACCGTAGTTTCCAACCTGCTTAATAATATTGTAGGCAAACTTTTCGTCCAACCCCAGAGCCTTTCCGTTACCAGCTGTAACACCGAGAAAACGCTGAATTTTTGGATCTTTACTCTTTGCCATCTCATCAACATTTTTAGAAGTAATGCCAAACTCTTCAGCGTTGATCATTGTCAGAACAGCATAGTTTACAATATCTTTCCACTGGTTATCGCCATGACGAACCGCCGGTGCAAGAGGCTCTTTAGAGATAATATCCGGTAGAATCATATACGTGTCAGGTTTAGGGGAACTTGCTCGGATACCGGCGAGCTGAGATGCATCAGAGGTCATCACGTCACAGCGTCCCGCAAAAAAAGCCTGAGAAAGTTCAGCTGTTGATTCAATCGTCACTGTCTTCCAGTCCATATTATTTGATCTGAAAAAATCTGCAGCATTTTGCTCGGTGGTGGTACCGGGAAGGACACATACGGTTGCCCCACCTAACTCTTTGGCACTTTTCACTCCAAGAGATTTGGGGACCATAAAACCCTGTCCATCGTAATAGTTTACCTGTACAAAATCGAGACCAAGAGAGGTGTCTCTGCCAAGTGTTTGCGTTGCGTTCCTGGTAAGAAGGTCAATCTCCTTTGACTGCAGAGCTGTAAACCTGGTTTTGGCGGTAAGGGGAGTGTAGCGTACACGGTCTTTAAAATTACCAAAAACGGCAACAGCAACAGCACGTGCGGTATCAACATCAAGACCTTTCCACACACCTTTCTGGTCCGCCTTGCCAAAACCAAAAAGATCACCATTTACACCTGCCTGGATATATCCTTTGGCCTGTACAGCCTTCAGGGTATCACCATTACCGGCAAAAACAAGCCCTGCGGAAGATAACAGCAGGGTACAGCCAATGAACAAACTTTTAAATTGATGCATCGTTTCCTCCAAATAAATTAATAATCTTCGGGATATCATTCTCCCGAACCATCTCCATTTACTTCTATGTTGATTGAACCTGCCGCACATAGTAAACACTTTTAACTGCTCCATCAATCTTTTACAGTCATTTTGTCATTGCCAAGACAAAACCACGCCGCCATTTGAGAAAAATGCAGAAACCAACTTCTAAAGTGCTAACCCGAATAAACCGAAATTTTAGCATGCTCGGATAAGTGCCACGAAAGTATATTCAACGATATAATTTTAAACAACCTTCCTGGATTTCTTGTGCTTTAATACAGAAGTTCAGGAGTAAGACGCCAATTGAGAATACAGGTCAGGAAGGTTAGCTTCTGATCTGCTTTATATGAAAGTCGTTACCCTGAAGAAAAGGATTATCCTGTGGGACGCGTAAATTTTCTATTATTGATAATGAATCCGTTTTTCCACCACCACAAACTGGATAACGGTTATAATAGCAAGTATAAGAACCAGAATAACGGTAAGAGTAGCTGCGTAACTTGTATCCCAGAAACTGAACGCATTCTCATAAATATAATAGAGTAAAAGGGAACTCGCATTATCCGGGCCACCTTTAGTCATGATAACCAGATGATCTACCAGTTTAAATGAATTGACGACGGCGTTAACCATGACAAACAGTGTGGTGGGCATCAGCAAAGGAAAGGTTACCCTGCGAAAATAATACCAACTGCCTGAACCTTCAACGAGTCCGGCTTCCTTGAGCTCAGGAGACAATTGCTGCAGGGCCGCCAGATAAAAAACCATAAAAAATCCGGACTCCTTCCATATCACCATAACAATGAGGCAATAAAGAGCCGAGTCTGGATTACCGAGCCAGTTATGGCTGTCTCCGCCGAAAACAGTAAATATTTGGTCAAAGAGCCCGTATTCAGGTGTGTAGAAGAAAAGCCAGATATTAGCAACCGCAATCATGGGCAAGACCGTGGGAGTAAAAAACGCCATACGTACTAGGGAACGTCCCCTGATATTGCGATTAATCAGTAAAGCCATACAAAGAGCAATAGCGATGCTGATGGGAACAGTGCACAGAGAGTAGACCAGGTTATTAGAGAGAACTTTCCAGAAAATATCATCATCCATAAGGTACTTATAGTTTTCCAGACCGATAAATGCCTCCGGTCGAGTGGCGGTTCCCATGGAAAACAGGCTATGGAATACGTTGGAACCAATGGGGAAATGGGTAAAGAGGCTAATCATGAAGACTGCGGGCAGCACAAGAAGCCATCCGTTGATATGGTTCCAGTAACGAGGTTGAAATATTAGTTTCATGAGATTAGTCCTCCAGCCAAACCCTCAATTCGCCTGCCATCTTCACCATTAAACAAATGAATATGTTCCGGCTTCCAGTTGAGCCTGAGATGATCACCCACTGAGACACCAGTTTTGCCCTTGACGGTCAGAGTGATGAGTTGTTCTCCCGACCGGCATACGATCAGGGTGTCTGCGCCAAGATACTCAATGGCCACAACCAAACCTTCTATTCCTGATTCTCCCGATATCTCTATATTCTCAGGTCTAATCCCAAGAAGATATCGAATGGTTGAACCTGCCAGGGGAGTAGGAAAAGATGGCAAGCCATCCAATATTAGATCATCAGGGGTTAGGATATTCATAGGCGGGTTGCCGATAAAACTTCCGGTAAAAGCGGTGGCAGGCCGATCGTAAAGATCCTCCGGAGTTCCATGTTGCTCGATGCAGCCTTCTTTCATGAGGATAATTTTATCGGCAATAGTCATTGCCTCAACCTGGTCATGGGTCACATAAATCATGGTCATTTTAAGACGCTGCTGAAGAGAACGGATCTCCTGACGCATCTCCTGGCGAAGTTTGGCATCCAGATTAGAGAGTGGCTCATCCATCAGGCAGACCGAAACCTGGGCGACAATAGCTCTGCCCAGGGCTATTCTCTGACGTTGACCTCCCGACAACTGGGCAGGTTTACGATCTATAAAATCAGCAAGGCCGAGAAGAGTGGCCGCGTTCTCAAGGCGCTTTTTCTGTTCATTTTTTGGCACCTTACGCGCTTTGAGACCAAAAAGAATGTTCTCGCCCACATTCAAATGAGGAAACAGGGCATAATTCTGAAACACCATGGAGATATTTCTTTTGACCGGTGGAAGATTGGAAACATCTCTGTCTCCAATTTCAACAGTCCCGGAGGTCAGTGTCTCCAGCCCCGCAATAAGGCGTAAAGTGGTTGACTTTCCGCAGCCTGAAGGCCCCAGTAAAACAAGAAGCTCACCGTTTTCACATTCGAAGTTGATGTTATTCAGAGCCTCGATCTTACCCCAGCTTTTACAAACATCATTTAGAATAATTTTTGACATCGCTCATTTCATTTTTCGACTAACAGCTTTTCAACAAACCTTAGGAAGGGTAGTTTCCCTTCGGGCATTACTTAATACCCGAATGCATAAATGACTGAACAAACTGGCGTTGAAACAGAATAAAGGCCAACAACAGTGGCGCCATGGTCATAACCGTAGCAGCCGTAATGATCGACCAGTCAACTCCGGACTCGGGTGCTCCGAATATGGCCAATCCCACAGTGAGAGGCCGGCTGTTCACTGAACTTGTAATGACCAGCGGCCATAAAAAGTTATTCCAGTGATAGCTTACGGATACAAGTCCATAAGCTATATAAGTAGATCTGGAAAGGGGGACATACACTTTCCAGAGAATACCGACAGCCGATACTCCTTCCACCTGTGCGGCCTCAACCAGTTCCTTCGGGATTGTTTTAAACGACTGGCGCAAAAGAAAAATACCAAAGGCACTGGCCATATAGGGCAACCCTATGGCCGGAATGGTATCCAGAAGCCCCATTTTGCTGATAGTACGGTAGTTTTCAACCAGCAGAATCTCGGGCATAATCATCAACTGCAACAGAACCAGTGCAAATATTACATTTTTTCCGAAAAATTCAAACCGGGCAAATCCGTATGCAGCCAGAGTGCAAAGAACAAACTGTGCTGCCAGAATCAGAGTAACAAGAATAAAGGTATTGAGCAAATACCTGGGAAAAGGTGCATAGGACCAGGCTCTGACAAAATTGTCTGTTGTCAGGGGAGCAAACAGTTCAAAGTTTGTTGAATATTCAGCCGGATGAAACGCACTCCAAAAGGCAAACACAACCGGTAGGAGCCACAGCAGTCCAAGCATCCAGGCCCCAAGGGTCTCAGCTGTTTTGCCTATTCCGATTTCCAGGAGTTTCATGGCACTATTTCCTTTTAGTCAGGGCAATAGACAACTATGTCACCTTACCCTGACTTTTTACGAAACTATTAACGATAGCGTTTCAATATGCGTTCTGCCTGTTTCTGAGCGTCCTCTAACGCTTTTTCAGGCGTTTTAGCTTCAGTAAGTGCCGCTTGAATTGCGTCGTTGAGGATCTTATATACCCTTCCGTTCTCATGAACCGACAGTTCCGCCGTAGCGTACTTCAACTGATCCCGAGCTACAGCTGCGGGGGGGAAATCTTTAACATAGGCTTCCAGCTCTTTGGTCTTATAGGCATCAGCCCGTGTTCCAAGATAACCGGTTCCGATGCTCCACTGCGCGGTTCGTACCGGCTGGGTCATCCATTTGACGAATTTGAGTGCCGCTGCTCTTTCCTCTGCTGTTGTCTGTTTGAAAATATAGAAATTACCACCACCAGTGGGTGTCCCCCGCTCTTTTTTTGCAGGTAACATAGCCACACCAAAATCAAAGCTGGCATTCTTTTTAACTGCTGTCAAGTTTCCAGTACTATGCCACATGATAGCCGTTTTCTGTTCCAGGAAATCAGTTCTCAAAGTTCCCCACTCAATGGTCCCTTTAGGCATTATTTCGTATTTTCCCCCAAGATCTTTCCAAAAGTCAAGCGCCTGAACAACACCGGGATTATCAAAATAGGTTTCTGTTCCCCCGTCGTTCATCAGAATCTCGCCGTTTTGCCTGCTCAATGCTCCAAACATCCAGTAAGGATATCCGGTGGAAGGTATTTCCAGACCCCATTGGGTTACCTTGCCACCACTATTTTTTTGAACAAGCTTCTTCCCCATTTCGATCAATTCATCCCAGGTCGCTGGAGGAGTATCTGGATCAAGACCAGCTTTTTTGAAAGCATCTTTGTTATAATACATAACGATGGTGGAGCGCTGAAACGGAATAGACCAGGTCTTATCCCCAGTACGGCTGTTTTCCATCAGGGCCGGGTAAAAACTATTGAGCCATTGTTTTTCTTCAGAGGTCGTTACAAGATCATCAAAGGGTAGAATGGCATCATTGTCAATGAGTGTAAATATCTCAGTAGATAGAATTACTGAAAGATGAGGCGGCTTACCGCCTTTCAGTGCGGTCATCGCCTTGGTCATGGTATCGGAATAATTTCCGGAATAAATGGCTTTTACAGATATATCCGGGTTTTCTGCCTCAAAATCCTGAACAAGTTTGTCCACCAGTTTTGTCAAAGCTCCACCAACCGCAACAGGATAAAACATGGTAAGCTCTGTTGCTACAGCTATGGATGACAGGGAAAGTAAAAGTACCCCAAAAAACAGTACCCTCAACGATTGAATTCCTGACGTTACGTTTTTCATGCGTCTCCTCCTTGATAAATGGTTAATAACAGCTTACATAGCTTTGCTAACTAATGCCCCCCACAGGTTGTCTAATGGTGGATTCCCTCACAACGAGAGATGACTCCAACATCAGTTGAACAGGCTTTACCTGGTGTTCGATACGCTGAAATAGAAGCTCCGCTCCCAATTTCCCCATTTCATAGGAAGGTTGCCGAATGGTTGTCAACTCCGGAGTCATATAGGATGCAATCCGAATGTCATCAAACCCCACGATCGACAGATCTTCCGGGAGCTTAAACCCCAGTTCTCTGGCACCCTTCATGGCCCCAATAGCAAGATAGTCATTTGAACAGAAAAAAGCAGTGGGAGGTTTTTGAAGGGAGAGCAATTTCTTCGCTGAATCCCTGCCCCCGATGAGCGAATACTCAGTTTGTATCAGGAGTTCACTATCATAGGGAATCTTATTATTTTTAAGGCATTGTCTGTATCCATGCCAGCGGTGAAAACTCCGGTCAGATGAGGAAAAATTGCCAGCAACCATTGCAATCCGTTTATGGCAGAGCTTTACCAGGTGCTCAGTTGCCCTGTACCCACCCTGGTAATTGTCAATCCCGACTGCAGTCATGGGGCCACCTTTTACTGTGCTGTAAAGCAGGACAAACGGTACCCCTTCATCAACAAGTGTTTTCAGGATAGCCCCTCGAGGATTGGTAGTAGTGATGACCAGACCATCCACCTGCTTTTCTCTAAAAGTCGTGACCAGTTTTTCCTCCTGACCATACCGATAATAAGTGTTCCCTAGAAGAACTTGTATTTTATTCAGATCCGCATAGTCCTGAACTCCTCGGGTGGATTCGGCGAATACCTGGTTATTAATGGTCGGGATGATTACGCCTATGGTATTCGACCGCTTGGTGACAAAACCACGAGCAAGAGCATTGTATTTATAATTACAAACCTTCATTGCTCCGGTAACCCTCTCACGAGTCTTTACACGCACCACCTGCGGCGAATTAATAACTCTGGAGACAGTAGCAGTGGATACTCCGGCAAGCTTTGCAACATCGAGAATAGTGCTCATCTTTTCCTTTGTAAACGTTTACATATCAGTACCTAATAAAGTGATGGTATGTCAATCGGTTTTTACTCTATTTGCAACCGAGTTGTGAACGATTTAAAGCAAAACGGCTTGAAATAAATGAAAATATGAGGATCAAAATCCATCACCATCCTCTTATTGCTTGAATAAGTGATAGGAATCTATATTATACGTAGGAGATGTAAACATTTACATTTATCATAGGAGCATGACAATGATTCACAACTGTTTATCCCCCTTAACAAAGAAAGTCAATCGTATTGAAAACTACGGCATGACCGTTGATCTCATAGACACATCCAGGGGAACAGTGCGAATTGGCAGCATGCCGGATGTTTCAAAATTTCTCAACCACCACGGGTTTAGAGAAGAAATTGTTGTTGTTCCGGACTGGCAAGGGTCTATGGCTGGTGACAACCATACTGGTGAGGAGTTTATTCTATGGCAGGCACAGGTTAAGGGCGGCATTCGAAAACATTACGTCGGGCTGTCTGCCAACGTGGCGCAGGTGCATCAGAACCTGAATGAAACTTTCTCTTTTTTCTTCGATTCAAAACGAATTTCTATCATAAGAAAAAAATGGCTCAACAACTGGTTCAACAGAAAAGTTGCCGCACCTGTATACGAGAACGGCCCCTTGAAAATCACTGTTGACCACCACAATATAATATTGTCGGATCAGGGACATACCATCTATGACATGCTTGCACTAAAGCCATCTCAAAGTCAAGACAATCAGGTTGAAATTGTTCTGGAACAAGTAACCCGAGACTCAAACCCGAGACAGACCCTTGAAGTTCTCGCTGTGGGTGCGGGCAATGGATTTGCTGGGACGATCTCAAACTTTGTTCTCCGTTTTGACAGGCAGGTAATCTGGATCGACCCCTGTGGCTACCCGGCATTCACGCTGGCACGCCATGGAATTCACTGGGACGACATTACACATGTCATTATTACCCATAATCATGAGGATCACATCCAGGGATTTTCCGCCTGCCTGAAACGGGCCGAGCATACCAAAACCCCCCTGAATCTCTTAACAGCGCCCACTATTCACAGACTGCTCAAAAAACAATTTACCCCACTTTGTCCGGAGTTTGACAGGCTGGTAAACTTCACTCCCCTCTCACCAGGAACTCCGCTTCAGCTTGGTGCTGTTCGGATAGAGAGCCGCTGGAACCACCATTTTCTACCATATGGCACACTGGGATTTAAGATCACGGCCGGGGGGAAAACTTTCGGTTTTTCCGGAGATACCAAACTTGATGAAACAATAAATAGTATTGTTAACCGAGATGAACTCCTGCCACAATGGTTCGCGTCGTGTGATCTTGTTTTTCACGAAATTGATTTTGACAACCCGGACAGCGTCCATACCCACTGGAAGCAGGTGCAAAAGCTACAGCAGGCCATATCCGGGCAGGTTCTTGGTTATCACACTCCATTTCTGGCAAATGGCCCCATGCCCCTGGTTCAGGAGGGCAAAACCTATTACCTGGAATAATCGCACCTTCCAACGCTGATACGTATTTATGAGATTAAGATAGTTTTATATGAAAGTCATGTACCACCTGAAAGACAAGGGGTTCGGGATGGTGTTGCCAAAACAGGTAAGCAGTGTCAGCTTTGTGAAAGCATTTCATGGGGTTTAGCACTAAAAATCCACAGTCAGCTGCAGCCAGAATTTCTCGGTATCTGTCTTAAATTCTTCAGCATTATAGGTTGCATAGGATACGAGAACAGTATAATTCTTCCAGAATTTCCTTGCCAGTTTCACATCGAATTCGGTTCCATAGTCACTGCCGCCGGCATCGGCCTGAAAATCATGGTAAACCAGATCCACTTTTATCCCGCCAATACTGGTGCTCAAACTGCCAAACAGATCACGCAGCCCTGAGGCTGGTTTGGTCTTGCCAAATATGTCGGCCCAGCCGTTAAATTTATGATTGGCCCCAAGCGGTGTCTGAAAGGAAACACCATTATCAGAGCCAAAAACCTCATAGCCGATCTTTCCACTGATGTTTTTCAGCAATGAATCCCCTGCAGGAGCAGAGAGACCGCCGATAACACTGTAATAATCAGCAGAAAAATCTTTAGGGTTGTCCCGGTATTCCGACTGACCGGCATATTCTGCGCTATAAAGCAGTTTGAGGCCATCCGTTATTGAGGTAGAACCATTAAAACGCAGTCCGAATGTCTGGCTGGAATAGGCATACTCAAAGGGGCCTGAATCGTCCGGATCATCATAATCAAGCCAGTAACCGTAGCCGAGAAGAGAACCTATATCCGGGAAGCTGTATTTCAGGTTGACCAGGGGTGACTGCATATTCACCTCCTGGTTAGTAGTCGTGAGAACATTCCAGAGGTAAGCTGCCTTAACGGAAAAATTCCCCAGAGAGCTGTTGAGCAAGGTGACAGAATCAAAGGTCTGCTCCATCTGTCTCCAGTTGGCAGAACAGATAAATCGTTCGTTATCCCATGCTATTTTCTGTCGCCCACCCTTAAATACGGTATCTGGTATTGTCTCAAAGGAGAGCCATCCCTGGTTTAAGGCCACCTCATCCGGATCACTAATTACAGCATATTCGGTCTTCCCGTTGGAAGTATCGTTATAATCATCAATGAATACCGGCGTATTCCCCAAAAACTCTGCATAAGCCTGGAAACCTGTAAATTTAGGAGTCAGGTATCCAAGGCGTAACCGAACAGGATCCCCCCTGGCGGTTTTCAAACCATCCTGCTTCACCTGTTCAAAACGATAGCGCAGGTTGACTCTAATCTGCCCCCAGTCACCTTGCAGGGTCTTACTGATCTTACCTGCTCTGTTTTCTGCAGCAATAACAGATCCGCCAGTCATTGACAGTACAGTGAAAATCACCCCACCAAGAAACCCTGCTTTCACACTATCATACACTCTAGCCTCCAGCAAATTATGCCAATTTACGTATCTGCTTAAATATCTTCTCTGCCTTAAAAAACTTGTAATCTTTATCCAAAGCTTTCTGTGCACCCTTTTGATCTATCGCGCCTTTAAGCCACCACGCTTTAATCGTATCAGGCTGGTCAAAAAACTTCGGGAAGAAATTCTCTATAAGCCCATATTCTTTTGATAAATCCGTATCAAAGACAGCAGGGTCATCTGTAGAGATGCAAAGAGGGACACCTGCATCAAGCCATGCCTGCATGGGGTGCTTACTTATGTCGGGGATTATACCTAATGCAATATTACTGGAGATACAGACATCGATTACCGGGGCATCTGTACCAAGACTGGTGATCCAGTCCGCTATGGATATGGCATGGGTAACACGATGGGGTTCCAGGGTTTCCACAATTGATTTGGCAGTGTCATAGGAAGTCGTTTCCCCTGCATGACACAGAACTTTCAGACCGGCACTTCTGGCCTCTTGGAAAATAAAAGAAACTTCTTTGGGACTAGCCAGTGACTCATCTCCCCCCATACTGACAGCACCGACACCTAACTTCTTTAATTCTTCAAACTGATCAATAACCGGTGTTAACATATTTGCCGGGAACTGCCATGGCAGATCTATTATAAACCGAAGACAAATTTGAGATTCCAATCTCTTTAATGATAAATTGACTGTTAGCAGCAATTCTTTAAGGTCAATTTTCCAGGTTACCATCAACGCATAATTGATCTGCAGTTCTGCATACCGAATGCCTCTCCCAGCCGCATGTATTGCATAGAATGTGATAACAGAAGCAAATGCTTCGGCAGAGTTTAGAAAATTATAGCCGAACCGCAGATGTTCTAAAAATTGATCAAACTTACCCCTTTTTATGTTAGAAACAAAAGCAGGCGGTGGAAATAAAAACTCAGATCTGCTCCACCAGGATTCGATATGTTGTTTCCCCACACACCCTTCCACATGGACATGAAGTTCACAAAACTTATCTAAAGTTGATATCATAATAAGCTGGTATCCTTATCGCAGTTTAGTCAAACCGACAAAACTACCGTCGTTATCCTCAGCCAGCCGACGCATTAGCGCAGCAAACCGGGAGACATTCAGCTCAGCTCCGGGTTGGCTGAAAAGTACAGGGAAACCAACGGCATGAATACGAACACGGCGGGAACCATCCTGCAGGGATCGATTGATGGAGTCCACCGTATCGACCACACCCTGGATTGAACCGCGGGAAAAATCGTCACCAAAAATATAGATGCTGATCTTTTTATCAGTTGCATAAAAACGCTTTATTGCCGCCGTAACTCCTTCCACCGGGCTGGAATTGGAGAAAGGCATCCAGTTCCTGAGGCGAGTGAGAATCGCCTTCCTGCGGGCCGGAGAGTCCCGTATCCACCTGCCGCTGTATTGGGAAAACATATAGTCACCCATATCATTCATAACCTGGATACCCTTCACACGGGGGTAGATTTCCAATATTTCCTGCATTTTTTTACGAACCATTGACCAGGCGAACTGCTGCATAGAACCGGAAGTATCTATCACAAAAATGATATATTCACTGTCAACGGGCACCCCGCCTATCAGCGAATCGGAACGCTTTGGAGGTTTAATAGCCTGTAATCTGATCATTTCCTCCGTCAGGCTTTGCCTGGCACGATACAGCTGTTTGATGATCGCATCCTCTGATGCACCGGTGATTTTTACTGCCTGCTGCTCATCTTGTAGATTTGAATATTTGCCATGGAGATTGAGAACCTTTTTTTCCAGTCTTTCCTGTTCACTTTGAGCCTTTTTCAGTTGCGCTGCAAGTCCTGCTGATTTTTCGTACAGTGCATTGTTGTCGAGTTTCAGCTGAGTAATACTGCTGCTCAGGTCAGCGGTTATATTTTCTATCAGTTCCGGTTCAGATATTTTTGATATTACCAGCAACAGAACAATTGCACCAAAACCGCAGGACACCACATCCAGGAAAGAGAGATTGAAAATCTCAAATACGCGACGTTTCTTTTTCATGGCCAGTCCCTTGCCGGAGTGAGGAATGAACCACCTGAGTCAATGGCCAGTTTCCAAAAGAGCACTGAAGCAAGGGGGTCTCCTTCAATGGGAAAAAGGATTATATTAACAGGAACTTTGGCAGGAAGCTGTTTGATCGCATGCTCAAAGAGTTTTGCACGTCCTTTGCCATTAATGGTTCGCGATTTTTTCCTGCCTTTTCCCTGGGTCGGTAATCCATCTGTCAGCAGTATGATATTATCGGGCTGAGGAACAATGGTTCGTGCTTTAAGAAAAACACTGTAAAGATTTGTGCCGTCGATGGGTGCTGTGCGGTTTAGTTTTGACAGGATTGTATCCACTGAAGGACTATCCGTTACCGGAATCCAGGCCGCCTTCTCCCCGGATGTTATTGCAGTGGCAGCAGTATTGAAATTATAAAGCTGAATTGAACTCTGAGCCGGAAGGTTGGCGATGAGCCATTCGACCGCTGCTACGGTTTTTCTCCACTTCGGAGCTGAACGCCGGGATGAATCATTGAGAATCTTGCGCCGGATAATGTCGACGATTTTATAGTCAAGCATTGACGCCGATGAATCAACCAGGATAAGAACACGACTGCCTCCAAGTTTTAAGCCGGTGAAATATTGGCGGTTACCCTCCCCTTCAAACGGCCTGATCCGGCGTCCGATCTCCCGCTCGTCTGCTTTCTGTCGGGCAAGCTGCTGTACATCTTTTTCAAGCGTTTTCAACTCCTGCTGTAACGATATGATCTGCTTTTTTCCCTTTTCCCCCTGTGATTTCTCTGTAATCAATGAATTGGCACGCCGGATCTCAGCGGCCAGTTCTGCGCTGCTTTTTTGCTGAGATTCGATTTTGTCACCAACCTCGGCAAACTCCTGTTGAAGCTGTTCCAGTCTTTCACTTGCCAACCTGTTTATCATCTCCTGCTGCATAAATTCCGAACGCAGATCAGCTACACGCTCCTGCCGTGAACTGATGATATTGGTGTTAATGATCAGAACCAGAAGTACAACAGCTCCAAATCCACAGAACATGATGTCGAGAAAAGAGAGGTTGAAATTCGATATGGGCCGTCGGGAGGATCTTGCCATGAATCATCTTATGGAAGTGGTTTGACTCTCAGGCGTGCAATAAAATTGTCGTTGCAGTACGATTCAGTATCAAGAACCAGACGCTCCTGAAAAAGCTGCAGCTGGTGAATAAAGAACATCAATACGATGGAGATCACCAGGGCGATAAAGGTAGAATTAAAAGCGATTCCCAGGTTCTGAGTCACACCGGTAATATCCCCTTCCACCGCTCGATTTGCCTGCCCGAGGGCCGCTCCGATCCCACGTACAGTGCCGATAAAACCCACAGAGGGTATAGCCCAGGCGATATATCTGATAGTCGACAGTTCCGACTCCTGTCGTTCCATTTCAGATTCACAGAGATCGCGGACAGCGGTGGCACTGTCCTGTATGTTCCTGGTTACGCCAAAACGCTGAATGCCAAGTTTCAATGCCCTGGTTAACAGATAATTTCGTGCCGGAGATGACATCTCTGAAAACCGTTCCAGCAAGGGTCGTGTATCCTCAGGCCCCAGGGGCAATGTTGTCGGCAGTTTAAGCAGATCGTGCGTAAGCTGCTGCCGTTGGCGAAAAACAGTATTTCCCTTATATGCAAGGATTGCCAAGGCCCAGATCATCAGGATAAAGCAGGATTCCTGCTCGTAGTCCTTGATCACAACATAGAAGTTCCGCTGTTGAACATACCGTGGATTTTCGGCCAGCTGCTGTTGCTCAGTGGCAAGAAATTCTGCTGCTTTTGGCCGAATTATGGAGACATAAGCAGCATGTACGATAATAAAGGCGATCAGGAGGGTGAAAATTTGAAAGATGAGCTCAGTGGGAAGTTGATTTTTGTTCATTACTAATCCGGAAAGTTATATGAATCCTAAAAATATAAAATTATCGATGGCTAAGTAAAAACAGTCCCCTGCGCTATTAAATGTCGGTTGGAAACGATACCTCAGAATCTGCTCCAACTTCTACGCTTGGTTGAAATGGCTGCGGCCAGACCGTGGGCTTTGCCTGTTGCGGTGCAGTTGCCTGTTCTTTTTTCTCCTGAACAACCGGCCCATTTACATTTTCGCCCCCGTCTCTCTGATCCTGGGCAAAAGAGACCGGGGTGACTGCCGGGAATAACAGAAGCAGAACCATTGCAGATACCCTGATCATGGATACCTCGCAACCCTGAACCCCACATTGTCACGAGACTCCCTATGATATGCCCGATAGCTCAAACGCAATTCAGTGATCGATGCATCCCTCCAGCTTGAGCCCCGGATGACCCTGTGTGTTCCTGAAGAAGAGCCCAATGGATCCGGCTGACTCTGAAGTGAGCTTGTATTTGCTGAATAATAGTCATGGCACCACTCACCAATATTGCCCCCCATATCAAAAAACCCGCCAGGGTTAGGAGGAAATGAGCCCACCGGGGAAGACACAGGAAAAGCGTCACGATAACCGTTGATTATGGTTGGCAGAAAAGTGCGTGCAGATTCATCCGCATAGTTACCTGTCACCGTACGAGGCGGAAAAACACCACTCCAGGGAAATCTCATGCTTTTGGGAGAATTCAATTTACGCGCACTGAAAGCCCACTCTGCCTCAGTTGGCAGCCGATAGCCGTTAGTCAGCGGCAAGGCCGGAATATAAGTCTTTCCATTTTTGATGTAAAACGGCTGCAGATTTTCCTTGAGGCTCAACCAGTTCAGGTAGCTCACAGCATCTTCCCAGCTGATCTTGACAACCGGCTGTTGATCACCTTCAAGGGTATAACCACCAACTGCTCCTCCCGAGTGCTGCCTGTTAAATTCCCGATACTGGTGATTCGTTACCGGTTTGTCGGAGAGATAGAACGATCTCTTCATAATTACCCCTCTTTCACGCTCATTGGCTCGTCTACCAGGTTGCCGCCTGGACGCCCCCATGGTGAAAGGTGCCGGCTGAACATAGAGCAGTTTCTGTCCCCCTGCCGTCTTGATCTTCCCTCCGGGTTTACCGGTGCTAGCGGATGTGCTCCTGCTGCTCACGGTGCCGGTTTCAGGAGTCAGGTCAATAGATATTTGCTGGCTGAAACCGATTCTGGGGAGGATAGTTCGGGTTACAGGCTTATACCCCGGTGCTTTTACCACCACCGTATGAGATTGAGAAGGCAGACTCAGCTTTCGCTGAGAAGAGCTGTAATGCTTACCATTGATAGTGATACTCGCATCCGGTGGATTCGTCGTCAGGTAAATAGTACCATATTCCTGCTTAAGGGTAAGACTGAGTTTTTGCTCTTCTCCCGGTCTTAAAGTCAGCACTCTGGATGTTGATTTATGTCCCGGTGCAGACAAAACAATTTCATGTTCTGTCTGTGAAGACAAACTAATTGTAAGAGGAGTAATCCCTTTATACTCCTTATCAATACTCACCGCAGCCTGTGCAGGTTTACTGCTTAGCGTGAGACGCGCCGGCAGTGACTGCATTTTGATCCTGTGCGCTTCCGGTTTTCCAGCCGTTACCACAATATCCAGCGACGATCCGGAAAACAGTTCTTTTGTCAGGGAAACCTCATGACCTCCACTTAAAAGCTCGAGGGAAAGCGGCGTCTGACCAACTTGTTTATCATCAATAAAAACAGTGGCCCCGGTGGGGACTGAACTGAAGGATATAATAGCCCAGTCCGGTTGAAGTTGAGCATCAATTTTCTGGGTCTTCCCCTCACCTGCAATGGTGATTTCGGTTAGAAACGGCTGGTATCTCTCTTTAGAGATCTTCAGGGTATGGTGCCCCGGGGATATCTCCATGGTGTTCGGCGGAGTGGTGCCAATCAGCTGATCGCCTGAATAGACCAAAACTTCACTTGCCGGAGTAACAGAAAGGCTGAGGATACCTGGAAGTTTTTCCAGAACAACTGAAAAGCGATTCTCTGCTGATTTATCAACAGTAATTATTCCGGAAAAGGTTTGATAACCTTCTTTTTGAACAGTAGCCGTGTAGCTGCCGGGGAGACAGAGGTAGCGGGAACCGACTTTAAAGCAGAGCGGAAAACCGGAAATCGTGACTACATCCGGTTCCGGACTTATATCGATCATAAGCGGCCTGGCCAAAAGAACAAAAAGTGCTGCAAGTCCGATAAGCAGAAAAGAAAAACCGATTATAATCGCCGCAATTTTTTTGGCAGTAGAAGGTACGGTTTTATCATCAATCCGTACCGGGAGATGCCGACTGTCGTCTCCGGTCGGATCATCACCGGCCGGTGGCTCATTGGGTGGACTAAGCATCTTTTCCGACAACCCTGCCTCCGCCTCTGTCACAGTAAACTGAAGACGATCTCCTCTCAGTCCATAGTGAACAACAGCATGGCCGCTGCGAATCTGGTCTCCTGACTTGAGCCAGGCTGACTCAGTAAGATGGCGATCATTATGAAACAGCGGTGCATCGAGTCCCTGGAATGGTTGAATAAAAAGATGCCCCTGAGCATCACCGATATGTGCTGCCTTCGAGGGGCCGTCCGGGAACCTGATATGTACATCATCACCGGAACCAGCAACAAGGGGCATATCCGCTTCTGTAAGGTGCAGTTTGCTGCCGTCTGATTGTTGAATGGTGATAAATCGTTTCAAATCCGCTCCTCGCACTGGATAGAGAGCCTGGTTGTTTCACTGGCTGGAGCAATTTCCACAGTTCTCCTGATATCACGATATCCCATTCTTGTACCGACAATTGTATATGTACCGGGCTTTAGGATAAGCTGTCTGGAAAAAAAACGGCCCATCCTGCCTACATGGTAGATGGTGACATCTGTCGAATTATCAGATTCCAACAGAACGTCTACCGGGGTGGCGGCAAAGGTTATCAATTCCTCAAGCCTGTTCACCTGGGATACAATAACCGGCCCTTTTGGTTTGACCTGTTGGGCATAAGTGAGGAGTTTGATAGCAGCTGTTCGCTGTGTATCATCCTGGAGACGTGACGGCTGGTTAATAGTTTCTGCCAGGATTTTATCAAGCTTGAGCCTTTTGGCAGCCAGGCTCTGACCATTAACACCAGATAGTGACTCCGGGACAATGGCCAGGATCTTTTTATAAGCAGCCAGAGCATCCTGCCATTTTTCTGCTTCACTGAGGTTCTCGGCTTCGGCCCGCAGCAAAGCGACCTGAGCGGACTCTTCCTTTTCGGCAAATATTCTGCCCGCCTGTATTACCTGCGCGTCATTATTCCTTAATGTTCTCAGTAGCTTCAGTGATGATTTGGCCCGAACAAGCTGATTGGCATCAATGGCCTGAAAAAAACTGCTCATTTCGTCCTTAAATGTCTGTTCTTCAATCTCCCGCTGTACACGGTTCAAACTATCCCGCTCTTCCTGAAATTCCGCATCAGGTGCGGGAATCTGGGCCGGTTTTTCTACTGCAGCAGTTAAATCACCTGATATCGGCACTGTTTCCGCCTCCCCATTCTCTGTTCTTTTACCTGGCAGTTCCTGCCCGGAGAGAGGTGCTGCAGGTTGTTGAACAGGAGCAGTTGTAAGGGAGATAGTGGCCTCGGTCTTATTCGATCCACCGGGCAATAGAAAAAGCACTGCTCCAGCACCTGCCAGCAGTACAATAAAAAGGATGGATATGAACAGTGGTGTGCGGGACACTCTTCTCTCAGTTCCTTGATCCCGACGATAGCCGGGAGGAGACAGATGAGGCTTCTCATTCATGGCTGCCAATCTTCTGACACCGGGTCGGTAACGGGTGGTGCATCAGTCTGCGGCACCAGGCCAGTTTCCCGGGCATAAATTTGTTTGAGCATGGATCGCCAATTGGCATACTGCTGTTCAGCTGAACCGGTAAGGCGGATCGTTTCACCATCGACCTCAACCACCAGCGGCTCGGCTTCAGCAGTGAAAGAGGCACCAAGTTCTTCAATGGCATCCTTATTGATTTGGCCTTCCTGCCGTGTCTGAAACCCGCTGTACATGGAATAGGCCCCCCCGGCAATCATCAACTCCTGCAGCGGCTGGGTACGAATTGCTGTTTCAAAATCGGCTGTTGCACCGAGCGCAATAGCACCAACAATAGCAGTTATGCCGAGCAGTTGCTTGGCAAGAGCTTCGCGCTCAAGTCTTCTCAGGGTAGAAACTTCCTCCTGCCTGAATTTCCTCCAGTTAGCGTACGGTTCCCAGAGATCCTGGTAATATATGTCATAGTAGTCATTAATCGCATCAACAAGCATATCATCACGGATCTTCACCGCTTCAACACGATCCATCATCGGGTCATGTTCAGCAGGAAGCCGCTGAACAAATATTCTTCCATCCGGCGTCATACTAAGATAATCGCTGAATGCGTCCGGGGCCATCGAATGACCATATTTGAGTTCTGCCACTTGCCTTATCTCTGCTATTTCCGACAGGCTCAGGCTATTTCTGTAGAGGACAAGGTCATTGGCTATGGAGTTGAACAGATCCTGAAAAGTATCCTGCCGCTCCGGTTCTGTGCCATAATGCTCTTCAATTCGTGCTGTTTCTTTATAGATACGACGAAACCAGAGTACGTTTCTGGCATCTGTCACCTCAACATTGAGAGCAACAGTTTCACCATCGGAAAATTCGATTTTACCACGCACCAAAACTTCTGAGCCGATATCGTCATCGGGAACAACACGAACCGCCCCCCAGTATCCTGTGCGTTGCAGCGTATGTTTAAGATGGATAGGGGCAAAGCGTGCTTCAGCCTGCCGAATTTCAGGGGACAATCCCATACGATCATTGGAGTTATCGGGTAGCTCACCTGGATGGAAAACCCGTATAGAAACGTTGAGCAGTTCTGAGTCAGTCAGCTCATAAGCCGGTAGAATCGGAGCAACCTGTTCACCTACACGATTTCCGGGGATGGTGGCACACCCGGCTAAAACAAAAAGGATAAACAATCCTGAAATGGTATGGTAATAGAGCGATCGCATAATGTCCGTACTCACGTCCCTTTATATTTTCGATATTCTTCCCAGAGTCTGGCTTTGACTTCCGGATCAGTTTCCTGTTCCGCTGCTTCTCTTAACTGCCTGGCAACGATATCATCATCACTTTTGGAGAGGTCTTTGCTACCCCTGGTAGGCGGCAAACGGGACTGGCTGTTGTTACCGGTGTTGGCCGGCGCCTGAGCTACCCCTCCTTCAGTTGAACCAGTCGTCTTTGCCGATTGACCAGAATCCGTATTTTTTTGACCGTTTCCACCACCACCGCTTTTCCCCTCACCTGTCCCGGAGACGGCGCCACCCCCGCTGCTCCCTTCCCTCCCGTTGGGAACATGCAGGGCAATCTGCTCCTGTTCCTTAAGCAGCATATCATCAAATTCGCCAAGAGAAGCGTTAAACCCACTGTCAAGGGCTGCTACCTTCTCCCCGTCTGTTCGGCTGGATACTTCAGGGATGGCACTATACCGGCTTGTCTCCAGTGTACCATCGATGGAAACAGGG
>JAUVON010000206.1 GCA_030599175.1 Desulfobulbaceae bacterium
GTCCTGGAGGAGAACTGTAAAGCTGAATAAAATATCGTCAAGAAAGATTACTGAAATGTAATCTTGAGAGAGTCAGAGCCGGGGATGGCTGCAACCACCCTCGGCTCTGACTCTTTAAGGTAAGGTGCATGTTAACTTCTGATCATATCTGCAATCTGAAATGCAACCTCCAGGCTCTGCTCCGCATTCAGCCGGGGGTCACAAGTTGTGAGGTAATTGTTGGCAAGTTCTTCATCGTTAATATTGTGAGCACCACCTGTACATTCGGTGACATTATTACCTGTCATTTCAAAATGAACCCCGCCCGGTATGGTACCTTCCGACCAGTGGCTTTCGAAAAAGCAGGTAATTTCAGAAAGGATGTCGTTAAAGCTCCTGGTCTTGAGTCCTGAGGTTGCAGTATATGTATTGGCATGCATCGGATCACAACTCCAGACTATGTTAAACCCTTCACGCTTTATCTCCCGGAGCAGTGGGGGCAGAACTTTTTCCACCTTTTTTACACCAAGCCGACATATGAGGGTAATGCGACCTGCTTCATTGTCCGGGTTCAGGGCCTCAATCAATCCTTTAACATCGTCAAGCTCGTAGGTGGGACCGATTTTGATGCCAATCGGATTATGAACCCCTCGGAGGAATTCAACATGTGCTCCATCAACCTGGCGTGTTCGCTCACCAATCCAGAGCATATGAGCTGAACAGTCGTACCAGTCACCGGTAATTGTATCTTTTCTGGTTAAAGCCTCTTCGTATTGGAGGAGGAGCGCCTCGTGGGAGGTAAAAAGCTGGGTCTGGTTAATTTGAGGTGTATCCGCGGGAATACCGATTGTTCCCATAAAGCGGATAGCCTGATCAATCTGTTTTGCTATTCGATCATAGGACCGACCCATTGGAGAATGCTCAACAAATTCCTGATTCCAGGCCTGGACTCTCTGCAGAGAACCAAAGCCGCCCCTGGTAAAGGCACGCAGCAGGTTCAGGGTTGCGGCCGCCATGTTGTATCCCTTCAGCATGAACTTGGGATTTGGCATACGGCACCTTTCTGTAAATTCCGCTTCATTGACCATATCCCCACGGTAGGATGGCAGGGTGACCCCATCTTGTGTTTCCGTATCGGAGGATCGGGGCTTGGCAAACTGGCCGGCAATTCTGCCCACCTTGACCACCGGTTTTCCACCGGCATAGGTAAGCACGACCGCCATCTGCAGCAGTATTTTAAGGGTTTCTCTGATATTTGGAGCAGTGACGTTGGAAAAATTCTCAGAGCAGTCTCCACCCTGAAGCAAAAATGCGTCACCTTTTACAGCTTTTGCAAGCATCTCCTTGAGTGAGCGAATTTCACCGGCAAAAACAAGGGGCGGCAGCAATGAGAGGGTGGCGAGTACATTATCAACACCTTCCTGGTCGGGCCAGGTTGGCTGTTGAAGTGCTGTGAAATTCTTCCAGCTTGATTTTGTCCAATTGTTCTGATTGGCAGTCATACCATTATCCTTAAAATATCAGTAAAAACTTTAAAATGCTTTGAAATGTAACTGTTCAGCAGTGCTCCAGATGTCACAAGCAGGCCGAACAGCTATACATTAGTATGCTGGGTGGTCTGATCGTGGACAGGTGGGGTGCTGGTGAATAGTTGCAAACCTATTAAAAGCAACACCTCTCTAGATCAAAAGCATTAAGAATACGTAATTCCAGTTCCCTTTGCAGCTCTTCAACAGGTGGAAGAAATTCGAGTTGATCAATTAATTCTCCAGCACTGCTGCAATCGGGAATGGACTCTAACCCATATCCAAGAATCTTGCCAGTTCTTGTATCCAAAAGTTCAGCATCCTCACCATTTGTGACCACCGCCAGAGGAATACGATAGGCCGGATTGAGGAGTCTTGCAGCTGCTATTGCAGACCGCTCCCGGCTGACAAGAGATCCTGGGCCGTAGCGAATAATCATAAACTGTTTGTCCGCGTAGGATACTGTCAATTCAATGGTTGAGGTGACAAAGCAACGGTTGAAAAGGCTTTCAACTTTGTTTCTAGGCTGCAGGCTTTCCATGCTATAGCCCTTTTCCTCCACCATTAACCTGCTGAGCGACTGACGTATGCGTTCATCGTCGGTATCGGTCAACTCCTCTTTGGTGAGATAATCTTTCAGGGTGCCGTAGATGAGGTGGTGGGGTTTGGGTATGCGCATACTGTTTTCCTGATTAAGGAGAATAAGTGGATACGAGTTTTTGCGCAATTCAAAGGAAATGCAGTAATAAATGACAATCTCGTAAAAAGGTCATTCAAAGTTTCAGATGGCTAAGTCAAAAAGTTCGATATACGAGGCGTAGTGTTTTTCTCAGGCCCTCAGCAATACATATGGTATGTTGAGGTTCTGAGAAAAACTATGCCCCGCAGGAAATGCCCTTGGGGTACAACGAAGGAGATCGGACTTTTTACGACGCCATCATAAATGATAAGGTCAAAGGTGAATTTTTCAAGTCACCCTCAAAGATGAAAGAAACTGAACAAAAAGATTGTGATATCGACGGTTTTTTTATTACAAAATAGGTATGAAACACAGCCGATACTGTGGAGTAAACTAAAATATTAGATTAACTGTACGAGATTAGTATATTTTACCTGTATCAGGCAACAATAATTATTCTCGTAATTTGGGAATAAAATGATTATTATTGTTAACTTTAATGGAATCGTAAAAAACTAATACCTCTCTCCCGTCATTCCCGCGCAGGCGGGAATCTAGTTATCTCAACACTTTCTGGATCGAAGTCTGCGCTTATCTCCAGCCTGCGCGGGAATGACGGTGCAGGGGAATTTTTACGAGGCCATCAACCTTAGGAAGCTGTCTGACCCCAAAATTTAACCTGCAATCTATCTTATGAATCCTGAATTTATTATCCCCATACTGTTTGCAACCATTATTTTCTCTGCCTGGGCTATCGGGTCGTACAATAAGTTTATTAAATACAATAACAGGATAGAAGAGGCTTTGAGCCGTATTGATGTTGCTCTGAAACGTCGTGCCAACCTGATTCCCAACCTTGTCCGTGTAGTCAAGGGCTATAGCGCCCATGAGAGTAAGATTTATGGGGATAAAACTAATCAGTTAGGCATGTTATCTCAGCCGGAGCGGCTGGAACAGGAGCGACAGATTTCTAAAAATCTTCGCGGGCTTCTGGCTGTTGCTGAGGCCTATCCCGATTTGAAGGCCAGTACTAACTTTCTCGATCTGCAAAACAACCTTGATGAAATTGAGCAGGATGTTCAGCAGGCAAGAAACTATCATAATGACTATATTGCCAGATTCAACACCGCTGTTGAATCCTTCCCCGCCTCTTTTATCGCCAGAAAGTTTCACTTTGAAAAGCAGGATTACCTGGCGTTGGAGCTGGCTACCGAGCGCGGGATGCCGGATATTTCATTTTCCCAGGGACAGGCAAAAGAAGATAAAGACGAGTAAGAATAAAACAGGAGGAATAACAATGACGATTAAAACGGAATTTACCGATGAAGAGTGGACACAATTGCTTCAGGCCCCCGGGGCTGCAGGTATTTTGATTATGATGTCCGACCCAAGCTTTGTGGTTGGCAGCATGAAGGAGGCGTTTGCCGTGTCCAGTAGTATTCTTGATAAAGATAAGGGGACCAACAGCGAACTCCTGACAGCCCTGCTTGCTGACTTCAAAGAAAAAGAACTGGCCAAACAGGCCCGGCTCAAATTTGACAAAAAAGATCTTAACACGGTAAAACAGACAGCATCAGATGTCTTGAAACAAGCTGCCAGGATTCTTGACAGCAAGGCTACACCAGAGGAATCTGCAGAAATAAAAGGCTGGCTTTCTGATTTGAGTGTCAAGACTGCAAATGCAGCAAAAGAAGGTGGATTCCTCGGTTTCGGTGGCACAAAGGTCAGCGAAAATGAGAAAGTGGCTTTGCAGGAAATTGCTGATAAGTTGGGAGTTGCCGGTTGATTTCGAAACCACCAGAGAGCTGTGAGGTTGTGTATGAATCAATAAAAAAGGGCCTGTTATCATCAGATAACAAACCCTTTTTCGGAGGCTAAAAAGCCTCGATTGCAACTTGAATCACTATATACACTTTGAAGCAGATTGTCAGCCTTGGATATTATCTATTCAATTTTTCAACCTGCTCTCTCTGCTCCTCTTCCAGTAGGACGACATCAGGACTCCAGTCAAGCCATTCTTTTTCCGGTTTATCATAGAGAAAAAAATGTTGTCCGGCCACCGCCTGGTTGCCAACCTGCTCATTATCCGGAGTCGCGAATGCGATACCGCCCTTCATAATTGCCTCCAGGGATTCGGTGGAGACTGTGATCCCGGAAAGGATCCCCCCTTCTATCCTTGCTCCGCTTACATTCCAGAATCGCGTATTTTCCCTGATTATTGCAATGTAAGGGGAAGCGATGGATACAAAAACATAGACTTTCTTGAAAGAGGGAGAAAGCTGGGAGCCGGTTACCTGGCCGACCTTAACCTGCCGGTAATAGACAGGGGAGCCGACGCCGAGGGAACCGAGGTGGGAGGTGTCAAGGATGATGCCCAGACCGGTTTTGCTGGCAATTTCGGTATACGGCGGAGAGTTAAGTGCCATAAAGGTTCGTGTTGGCTCACCCTCTCCGGGGAGGAAGGTAAGAAAGGAGCCGAAGATAATGGTGTCCAGATTCTTGACTCTGGAAAGATTCAGCTCCGCCTGTTCCACCCAGATTCTGGTTTGGGCTCTGAACAGCGAGGCAATGCTTTTTTCAACCCTGACCTTTGCTGTCACAATCTGTAAATTGTTACTGAATGAGATTTTAGTAACCCTGCCAGCGACAATCCCTTTATATTTGACAGGAGCACCTTCCTTCAGTCCATGGGTTTCCTCAAAATGGACTGTCAGTTCGACCTCGTCAGCATGGAGAGCTTCATCCAGGCTGTCGTAGAGCGGATAAGGGTTATCAGGGGAAATTGGTGCACCCTCAGCGACATTGATACAGCCGATCCCACCGGAAAAAATAGACTGGAGGGAGCCGGTCTGTACATTAACGCCGGAAAGTCCTCCGGAAATCTGTATTCCACTGGTGTTATAAAAGCGGGTTTTCTCGTTTATCAGATTTTTAAACCCCTCATGGACAAAACATTCAATGAGGACCTCCTTCTGATCGTCGGTGAGCCGGAAGTTCTCAATATACCCGATTTCAATGCTTTTAAGGAGGATAGGGGCGCCAATTGATAAAGACTGGGCATTTTGTGAGAGGATAAGGAACCGTTTTCCAGGTGCCTGTAGTTCCGGCAGAGATTCAACCGCCTTTTTATAACTGGTATAGAGGTGATATTCTTTTCCATCCTGGGGGTGCGAGTTTTTCTTTTTCTTCAGTCTGTCAGGAGTGGTAAAACTAATCCCGCCATACAGCATTCGCGCCAGGGGGCCTGTGGATACTTCAAGCCCTGAAAAATCAGCCTCTATTTCGATGCCGCGATGTATCCAGAACACACTTTTTTTACTCAGA
>JAUVON010000097.1 GCA_030599175.1 Desulfobulbaceae bacterium
ATCATCAGTGATGGCGATATTGAAGATGAAATTTTGCGGCATTCAGCGGAGAATGACTGTGATCTTATCGTTCTCGGGGGCCATAAAAATCTTTTTTCCAGGACATCTGTCGGTAGTACAACAAAGACTGTGCTGAAAAAATCCAAGATTCCTGTAACAGTGGTTCCACCAAATTCTTAAAGAGCTGAGAATAAATGAAAATCGCGGAAAAAGGAAGTAGAGTAAAAATACGTTTTACTATCAGGCTTGAAGACGGCAGTGTAGTGGGAACAGCCGAGAAGAAATCCGAACTCGCGTTCATAATTGGAAAACATTCGGTACTGCCGGGTTTGGAAGAGAATGTAGTTGGCATGAAGTTGAATGAAACGAAAAGCATAGAAATTTCATCAGAAGAGGGATATGGCCAGTATAATAAAGATCTGGTGTTCAGACTGGACAGGGAGCAGTTTCCCCCTGATGTGGAATTGACGATTGGCCGTACTGTTCAATACCAGAATAGGGATGGAGAAAGAGTAAATCTGGTGGTGAATGATCTGGATGAAAAAACTGTGACAGTTGACGGTAATCATCCGCTGGCTGGACTCGATTTGATTTATGAGGTGGAGTTGATAGCAGTTAATTAAAGATGTTGACCTCCCCCAGTGGTTTCCAGAATGAAAGAGCCGGTATCTGATATTTTCAGATACCGGCTCTTTTTCTTAATGAGGGAACTTTTGGAAAAAGTTGAGAAGTGTTATATCTCCATGGGAATATCACCAAGACCGCGATCAATATCAGTCATGATGCCATCAATTGTCTTGCTGGCACCGTCTTTTTCCAGAGTCAGGGTATATGTTCTATCGTCTCCCAGTTCCTTAAACCAGAAATCGCCAAAATTATTTGTTGCTTCCGTGAATGTTTCTCCAGACTCATCATCTTTCATGGTACAGGTTGCGCCGATGATAACTTCTTTTACAGCCGGGTCATAAAGTGTACCGGCAACGAACTTTTTAGGCAGTGATTTATAATAAACTCGCGCCTTTGTCCCTGCTTCAGGGTTAATGATTTCGGCTTCACTGATAAAATCCTTGAAATCCTCTTCTTCACCAAAACGAAGTGCCTCTGTGGGGCACTGGTCAACACAGCGCGGCACAGTCCATTCAGGATCATTATCGAGGAGATGGGTGCATCCTGTACATTTCTGGGCAATATTCAACTGTTCATTAAAGAATATTGAATTGTGGGGGCAAGTATCCGCACAAATTTTGCATCCTGTACATTTTACAGGATCAATGATCACTATGCCGTCATCCCGTTTATAGATTGCATCGACTTTGCAGTCTTCAATACAGGGTGCATCATCACAATGATTACACATAAGAGGGGTATAGGTAACTTTAACGTGGGGCACATGGCCGCGTACCACTTCAGTCAGTCCAATCCAGAACTGACCCGTATCCGGCTGCGGTTTTGCGTAAGGGGTCCAGTCATTTGTCACATGTTCATCTTTGCATGCGATCTGGCAGCAGTAGCAGCCGTTGCAAAGACTCAGGTCTACGGTAAATACTTTCATTATTTATCACCTCCATCAACAATCCAGGCATCAAAACGAAGACCTGCTGCCGCATCATATTTTCTTGCAAATGCTTCTGGAAAATCTCTTCTCCACTTATCCATCTCTTCTCCAGTTACCCTTTGTACTTCAACAAGATAACCACCGGCGATCTGGCCGACGCAGTTGTCTGATGTGACAGCTCCGGGGCAAATAGTGTTAATGGCACCACCCCGTTCGATTT
Organism: Desulfobulbaceae bacterium; assembly: GCA_030599175.1. Classification (GTDB taxonomy): domain Bacteria; phylum Desulfobacterota; class Desulfobulbia; order Desulfobulbales; family Desulfocapsaceae; genus Desulfomarina. The sequence goes on from JAUVON010000097.1 coordinate 1,776, forward strand.
CACCGGTTTTAAGAGGATCGTGTCGGGCGCCATGGTCAACATAGGCTATTCCTGGACGTACACGCTCTGTGACATAGGCTCCTGCCAGAACAATACCACGTTCGTTGAAGACCTTGACAATATCACCATTTTTAATGCCGCGGGTTTCAGCCTCTGAGGGGTTCATCCAGCAAGGTTCATATTTATAGCCATCAGGGCCGGTAACTTTCATGGTCGGAGTTTCACGGGTCCAGGTAATATCGTCACACTGTGCATGCACGCGCCAGCGGCCATGATTGGACATGATCAGCAGTGGAAACATCTTAGCCCGGTGACTTGAGAGCCGCTCGTCATGATTATGACTTTTCTCAATCCACTTGGGGATGGGACCTCTTTCCTTGTCATCGGGGTATGCTTTGGCCAATGCTTCTGAGTAGAACTCAAGTTTTCCAGTGGGAGTGTTGAGTGGTTTGCCTTCAGGATCTTCGTAAAACTCACGAAATCCTGGAGGATCATCTTCCCAGTCCGGAGCAGTCGGGTAAATCCAGTAGCTTTTTTCCTTCAGTTGCTCCCAGGTTACAAGCTTTTCACCGCCCATATAACCCCAGATGAGCTTCTGCAGATCCTCTGTAGTTTTACCCTCAGTCATCTGCTCTTCCATACCTTCGAACTTTTTGGCAACCTCGAGAACACACTCAGCATCACTTTTTGATTCACCAATCGGCTCGATAGCTTTTTCGGTGATCATGATATTGGGCTGCATTGTGCCTTGACGAATATTCGTGACGATATCATCAACTTCCATATAGGTGTTGGCGGGCAGGATGATATCGGCGTAGAGGCAATCATTTTCCAGCCAGGGATGCTGGGCGACGATGCATTCGACCTGTGAACTCTGCATAGCCAGCTGAGTTTCATGGCCATAATTCCAGCAGGTGATTCTGCATGGGCTGTCAGTCCATATCATATGAATCCTGGAGCCCTTTTTTTCTTTGGGTATAGGGAAGGTGTACTCTTCAAATTGATCGTGAACGAGAGCATTTTGCGCCCCGGTGCCTCTGAATGTGATCGGTTCGTCGGAAAGAATAGCTTGTTGGATAAGTGTTTTGGGGATAACTTGTTGCTGCCATGCACTTACTGCACTTAGTACCGGCAGGGCAATACGTTCTTCAATCTCAGGGTTCCAGAAAAAGGTGCCGCCTAACCCTTCTGCGCGGGGCAGGCCGAAATAAGTGAACTGGTGTTGATGGACACCGGGGCCGCCAAGACCCTGCATACCGAGTAAGATACATTCCAGCCGGGCAGGCTCATGGGCGAATGGCCCCCGAATAAAACCACCACCAAAATAATGGGCTATGGAGGTAGTCTTATCGGCGAATTCCCTGGCCAGCGCCTTAATAGTCCATTCAGGTACACCACATTTACCGGATGCCCATTCCGGGGTCTTAGGAATATCATCTTCCTTACCAAGCACATAATCGGCAACTTTATCCATACCAATCGTATGGGTTTTAACATATTCTTTGTCGTAGGTACCTTCAGTGATCCACATATAGATGATGGCAAGCTGCAGGGCCGCATCGGTATTGGGCAGTACAGGAATCCATTTGTCGGCATGGATGGCAGCACCGTAGTTACAGTCCGGACAGACATAAACCTGCTTGATGCCGACTTCAGTAAAGAAATAACAGAGACGGCTTGCAAACTGGCCGACAAAACCCCATGGGGTGGTTTCAGGATCACAACCCCAGAAGAGAACCATATCGGAATTTTCAATGGTGTCTTTTACTATATTGGCAGCAGGATACATTATACCCTGAGCACCCTGGCCCCAGACATGCTTTGCTCCCCAGTACCAGCCTTCCCAGCTATCAGGATTCCTGACCTGCAGGGTGAATCCACCAAGGTATTCCAGCAGCACTCCGGGATGACCATGGGGAGTATTGATGGTTTTACATTCGCCATGGCCGTCGCCCTGCATCAGGATAGCATTATAGCCATACTCTTTATGGACACGTCGTATTTCACCGGCAATAAGGTCGGCAGCTTCATCCCAGGAGACGCGGACATATTTGGATTTTCCCCGATTCTGAGTGTTGCGCTCACCATTTGGATCCCAATCAACCCTTTTCATTGGAAACTGGATTCGGTTGGGGGAATAAACACGCTTTTTATATGCTAAAGAAAAAGGTCCCGGTAGAGATTTCCAGGTAGGTTCGATTGTTTTACCATTTCGCTCCATCTTCCACTGGCGAATGTCTTCTTTTTTGTATTTCCATCCATATTGCATTGGCCGGATACGGACAATCTTACCGTCTTTGACATCTACCATTCCTTCAGCGCCGCCGCCGAAGTAACCGCCGAGGCCCAGGGCTCTCAAGACTGTTTTGTCTTTAGTTTTGATAGGTTCCATCGATACGTATCTCCTCTTGGTACTGGTTGTGGGGACCTGCTTTCATAACGTCAAATTAAATGAGAAACAATTGATGTATGGGAAATTACATGCAATGATGGTGATTACACACCACACCCTTTGCAAATAAATAGCATAAATCGTAACTCATATTACATGAAATCTTTTTTTTTTCAATATTTATTCCGCATCATTCTTCTGGCTCTGATTCGCTGCCCTGTCGGACATGGGTTTTCACAGGTGGCACAGACTCCCGAGCATGGTGTACCACCTCGGGTTCCGCAGCCATAGCCACAGGTGCCACAGCCCAATGGTGGATGGATTCCTTTGCCGCTTAAGCGGAAACTAAAACCGTCGCTGTCAATTCTAATGGGGCCGAATCTCTTCAGTAAAAGGCGATCAATAATATAGGTGACTCCGGCAACTTCAAATATTTTATCGGACGGCAAGGTGTCTTCGAGCACAATACCGAAGGAACGCATGCCACAGCCACCCATTTTAAGAAAAATTCGGACTGTGCTTTTTTTTTCACCCTGCAGGTGTTCAACCATTGCTCTGGTTGCTTTTGGTGTGACTGAAATCAATGATAACCTCATATGTTCCATGTTTGGTACTCATCTGGACACTGTATTGCATGTAATGCGGTTGTCAATATACACGGTATGACACCAGGTACAAAGCTGCAGATATGAGGAGTGTAAAATTTCCCCTATTGTGACGCCATCCTGGTTGACATACTATTTATTATGTAATATTAACGAGAGTTGACAGTTACTCTAACTCCCTGAAAAGATGTGGATTGAACACCATTGGCTACATGAAACTACAGGATTCTGGAAAGAGAATTCTTTTTTTGCAATCATAACAAGGGTAAATTACATTAAATGTGATGGTCTTTTTGCATAATCAGATCATATCAAATTGCGTTGAAAGTACGCATTGAATACAAAACCGGGAAAGAAAATATTGAAGAAATACAGCAATCTCACACTTAAAGTGTACCAACAGATTATAGAGTTGATGCTTCATTATGAAATTGTTCCCGGTCAGAGGTTAGTTTTTATTGACCTCGCAAAGCAACTTGGTGTGAGCAGAACACCTGTAAATAATGCCCTTTCGATTCTGGCACAGGAGGGGTATCTGGATTTTGTGCCAAATCAGGGGTACTCTGTCCACAGGTTGACTCTTGAGGAGGCAGAGAATCTTTTTGAGATACGGGAGATACTTGAGGTTGGTTTCCTTGGCAAAGCTATCCGGGAAATGACCGACAAAAAAATTGACAACGTAAAAAAGCGGAAACTTGATTACGAAAAAACTATTTCAGGTCATGTCGACCGGAAACTGTTTATACTCGATACGGAATTTCATGCAGCAATTATAGATATGGCAGAAAATGAAATTCTATCAGTACAGTACCGGGATATATGCCAAAAGATATTTCTGCGATTTCGCACTGAGGATTTGCGCATGAATCGTATTCTGGAAATAAAAGAAGAACATAATGATCTCTATGAAGCAATCCGTATTAAGGATGTGGAACGTTCAAAAGAGCTTGTTAAAATGCATCATAAGCATGCACAGAATAGCCTGTTCCCTATTATTTTCCCTCCTGGGTAAGACATATCAGAATTTATTAAGACGAAAAAGAGAGGCACTTTATTATGAAATTGGTCAGTTTCAGCTATAGGGGCAAAGATCGTATCGGTGTTGTGAACAGTGATATGAAGATAGTTGATCTGCAGCTTGCCCTAGCACCGGAAATTGTTGTTCCCGAAACCATGATCGAGTTCATCAGATTGGAGGAGAGAGGGCTGGCCCTTGCAGCCAGTGCTCTCTCCTGCCAAAAAGGTGGTGCAATTATACCGGCAGAAGAGATCACATACCAGCCGCCGGTGGTCCATCCTGGAAAAATCTGTGGCGTAGCGCTCAATAATTCGGCAAGCAACAGTAGAAAGATCTCAGCACCGGATCATCCGGCGTTTTTTCTAAAACCCCCGTCCTGTCTGGTTGGACACCTGCAGCCTGTAACTGTGCGAACTTATTATGGCAGTGTTCATCCGGAACCTGAACTGGCCCTGGTAATCGGCAAGACTGCACGGGATGTGAATGCGGCAGAGGCTCTGGAGTATATCTATGGCTATTCAATCTTTAATGATATAACAGGTAACAGGATGCGGGCGGAGGATCTGTTTCATTTTCAAGCTCTCTATGCGTCTGAAGATGATCCAGACAGGATAGAACAGAGAGAGCAGCATCTCTCCTATGCCGGCAGATATAAAGGTACCGATAATTTCGGTGTACTCGGTCCCTGGCTGGTTACCAGAGATGAGGTGGAAGATCCGGATAACCTGTCGGTTAGCTGTCGGGTCAATGGGGAAACAGTTGCTGAAGACAATACCTGCTACTATAATTACAAAGTGGCAGAAATTGTCAGTTTTATCAGTCAGTTTCATACTCTTTCACCTGGAGATATCATCTCTTGCGGCACCGCTTTCAGACCAGCCAAAAACAGGAAATCCATTCACCAGGCGAATCTGCAGCTTACCGGTGGACCTATAGAAATCAGTATTGAAAGTCTGGGCACTCAAATTAATCCTGTGATTGTTGAAGAGAGGGAAATCGGCCAATGGAGACTTCCGACAAGCGAATAGAAAGGATTGAAATCCGGCTGGCAATTGAAGACCTTAACTCTGATTTCTGCCATTACCTTGATTATGGCATGGTTGAGGAACTTACCGACCTTTTTACAGAAGATTGCCGCTACAGTCATGGCAGCCGGGTGAGTTTCGGGAGGGATGAAGTCCGTGCGTTGTTCTCAGACCGAATTGCTGGTGGTGTACGGACTTCCCGGCATCTGCAGACTGGTCTGAAAATCACCCTGCATAGTTTAAAAAAAGCTTCAGGAAAGAGTGTATGCATGACATTTGCCTGTGATCAGTCTCCTCCTATTTCACCTGCAACCCCGTTTCTGGTAGCTGATTTTACCGATGAGTATCTCCGCTCTGCCGATGGAAGGTGGCGGATACAGAAGAGACATATTGAGCGGATATTTACAGCAGCTGAGAATAAAGGACCGGTAATGATGACCAGGAAAAAATAAGAGGACTAAAATTACAATGACTACCAGATTGATATGTGCTTCCCACAGTCCACTCCTGTATTGTTTTAAAAAAGAACCTGTTGACTGGAATGCATTACAGCGTACATTTAAAGAGCAGGCCGCTGCGATCAACGCTTTTGATCCTGAGCTTGTCATAGCATTCGGTTCAGATCATTTTAACGGTTTTTTCATGAAAAATATGCCGTCTTTTTGTGTAGGTTTTCTGGCAGAAGCTGCCGGTGATATAGGCGGTTTCCCGGGATCGCTGCAGGTTCCCGCGGATATAGCAGAGAACCTGGTCGTGCATCTGCGTGAAAATGGTGTTGATCCTGCAGTTTCCCATGCTATGACAGTCGACCATGCCTTTTCACAGACTGTTCATATCATGTTGGGGGGACTGGACAACAGACCGATTATCCCAATTTTTATTAACTGTATTACTCAACCTTTTGTCCCTTTTAAGCGCTCCCGCCAATTGGGTGAAGCTGTTGGACGTTTTGCGCAAAAACTTGGAAAGCGGGTACTTTTACTTGCCTCGGGAGGGATGTCGCACCACCCCACGCGCTATTATCCGGCTTTAGGGGATGGTGAAGATCGTGTGACCGCATGGCAGATTTCAGGTGGAGATGACCCTGGTTCTTTCACGAAGAAACAATGGCTTGAACGGCTTGATGTCATGCATCATGAAGGTGCTGAAATGATTGCCCGGGGTGAACGGACGGCTGCACAAATGCACCTGAATGCAGAAGCTGATCAACGTTTTCTTAAAGTGTTGACTGCAAACAGGTTGGAGGAATTTGACACCTGGAACCAGAATGCACTGGTGGCGGAAGCCGGTATTGGTTCAATGGAGCTTCATACATGGATTGCCGGAGCTGCTGCCCATAAAATTGCTGGTGGAAATCCTCCAGAGTTAAGTTTTTACAGTGTGACTCCTGAACTGGGTATTGCTGCCGGGGTGGTTCATGGGGAGTAGTAATTTTGAACGTCGAACGTCGAACATCGAACGTGTAACATCGAATGAAAGCCCGCTTACACCTATACTGATAGCCGTTGCGCCAAACGGTGCCCGCAGAACTAATAATGATCATCCTGAATTACCAACTACCCCTGCTGAACTTGCGCGGACAGCTGTGGCTTGTGCGGAGGCAGGCGCGGGAATGGTGCACCTGCATGTCCGGGATAGCAGGGGTAAACATACCCTTGTCTCTGAATATTATAGGCCTGCAATCAGGGAAGTCGAAGCCGCTGTTGGCGATAAAATGCTGATCCAGGTTACCTCTGAAGCTGCTGGAATATTTACGACCACAGAACAGATTGATCTG
>JAUVON010000327.1 GCA_030599175.1 Desulfobulbaceae bacterium
ATGGGCGACCTTCGGCAGCTGAAAAGAGAGGCTTCCCTGTTTTTTACTGTATTTTCTCAGCAGTTTCCACTGACGATATGTGGCGGGAACAGCATTGGTTTTCTTCAGTTCTTTTTTTGTTCGTTTCATGCCGAGGCCCCGGCGGAGCAGATAGGCGGAGGTGACAGTGCCGGTACGTCCCTGTCCGAATCTGCAGTGGACCAGAACCTTTTTTTTAAGATAGATCGCCTCATCGAGCCACTCCAGACCTTTTTCCATCTCATCCATGTTCGGGGCACATTCATCATAAATAGGTAGGTAATACACCTCAAAACCTGCCTGCTCCTCCAGCTCGTGGAGATCACTGTATTCATGGCAGAGGTTGATAATTGCATTTATGCCCTGTTCACGGATGGCGTCGAAATCTTCATATGACATGGGGGCCCGTCCAACACCCAGGTACTCGGTTATCCAGGTTATTTCATAACTCATTGTGTTTGCTCCCGGCCTGAAAGAAGAGTCTCATCAACCTGAAAAAAAAGATCAAGGTGGGATTCCACTGACCCTTCATCCTTTAACATCATGTCCATCAGCTTGGAGGTGCCGAGCATCCTGCCCAGAGTGATGAGGCGTTTGGTCATTCGCTCTATGTTGAGGCCCTCGAGTCTAGCATCCAGAAGATCGGTTTTGCTGGTCACCTGAAAGTCGAGTTTAGAGAGGATTTCTTCCAGATATTTCAACCTGAAGAATCTTCCCTCAATAGTACCACCGCCTCCGGCAAATCGAATGGAACAGTAGTTCTGTTCGCTGTTTTCACCGCATAGGGCGTCAACGATAGTGAAATGGTAACCGAACCGGATATTGAGGTTAAGATAATCATGACTGCATACTGCGTAGCTGGCCGATTCAGTTTTGTTTTTAAATGCAAAACCGTCGGTCATGGCGGCATTGTCATACTCTTTCCAATTGTAGTATTCATGATCCCCCCATTCTATTGACGGATGAGTCAACCCCTGCCAGAGGGCGCGGAACGGGATTGATTCCACCTGGTCGATTGTAATTGTGTCATCATCTGTTGTCTTCCTGTTTTGATTATCATCGTCTACAGTTATCAGGTAGAGATCAAAGGGAAGTGAGGTCTCCAGTCGTTTTCTATGGCCCCTGCGGCTTCCCGATTTACCAATGGCAAACATTGCCTGGACACTTTTTTCATGAGCAAAACGAACAATATCATGGAAAGATCGACATGATTCAGGAACAAACGAGTCGGCCTCCGGGTCAAGGATGTTGAGTGGGGTGATAAATTCGAGAATTGTCTGAAGCCGGCGGAAATAGGGGTGATTATTATCCGTGGAAAGAGGTCCTCCGGCTATGGTTGAGCTGCCTTCAGCCCTGCCCTGGTAAACGTTTCGACCGTCGGCATCAACTGTTAGCACCTGTCCATGTAAAACCTTCTCTTTGATACCTGTTGCCTCAACAATCAGGGGGATACCGAGCTCCCGGCAGATAGTTGAAAAGTGGCTGGCAACACTGCCCATAGTTGAAATAACTGCGCGGCATCTCGACAGAAAGATAATGAGTGAGGCCGGAATGTTTTCAACGATCAGGATAGCATCGGCTGGAAGATCAGGCGGATCCTGAGAGGTTGACAGGAAACAGGCCACGCCTGTTCCTCTGCCCTGTGCTGCAGTTATCCCTCCATGATAAAGAAGTGGTAAATCCGGTTTATCCACCTTATTTTCAGGATCCGCATCCTGGAGCGGAACAATGGTACGTAAAGGGCGGCTTTGCAGAATAACAGGTTCTTCATCACCGATTGCCCATTCAATATCCTGAGGTGCACCGAAAAACTCTTCAAGGCCTGTTGCGAGTTGGGCAAGCTTTTGAGCCTCATCTGGGTCAATCGGACATTCGGAGCCGGATTCGCTTTCCAAGGTGATTTCCTTTTTGTTGAAACAGCTGAGATGAGGTCGTGCTTTGCCACCGACAAGTTTCTCTCCTCCACCCTGGACGCTATGGATAAAAAGAGTATCTTGTTTCTCTCCTTTCGGGTCTGCAGTGTAGATGACTCCCGCGGCTTTAGCCTCAATCATTTCAATAATCAGTACCGCCATTGATGCTTCGGTATCGCTGATTCCGGCGGTGATTCTGTAGAGCAGGGCACTTGGGGTGTACTTGGAGGCCAGTACCTGTAGATAGCTGTGGTGTACATTCTCTGGAGCTACATTCAGGATTGACAGATACTGGCCGGCAAAGGAATTAACCCCATCCTCGCTGACAGCACTGCTGCGTACCGCAAAGCGGGTCTTCGTTTTTGCGGCGAGTCCGGTTACGAGATCGCGGCCGGCATCATGAATAGCCTGGTGTATCTCCGGTGGAATATCTGCACCCATAACAAGGGACATGAGGGCTTTTGAAGTGTCGAGGAGAGACTGGTTGTCTTTCGGGTCTAGGGCGCGAAGGTGGGAATTGATTTCCGGTCGGAAATCATTATATGCCACCAGGCTGTTCCAGCTGTTTGTGGTTACCACAAATCCCGGAGGGACGGAACAATCGAAATTCTGATATATTTCAGCAAGATTCTTCGCCTTGTTTCCCGCAAGTTGAGTTGTCATTCCGGGTTCCCCCAGACAGATGATATAGGGGGAACCTGTCTTATTTGATTCCGGCTGGAGAAGGAATCGAATATATGAATCGAATTTTTTATAATAGGTCGAAAGGTCAGTTGCTTCGCGGGTTGAAATGATGGTCAGTTCTCTGGTTATTGCTCCAACTGCTTCGCTCAATTGATCATAGAGAGCAGTAACCTGTGTCCACTCTGTTGGCTCTTTTTTTTTAAAAAACAGATCCTGAAAATCTGCTATCAGCTCGTGGCAGCGGCGGTCGTGTTCGAGAAGTCGCCTGAATGCCTCATAGGTTCCACGCTGTAGAAGGTCAGGCGCGAAAAACTTGTAGGTCCAGCGTTTGAAGAGGTTGTTTGTCAGCATAGATAGGTAACCTACCTTTTTTTTCTGTTGTTCAATAACCGTTTTTTGCTTCTTCGAGTAAGAAAGACAGAGAGTAGATTAAGCGAGAAAACATAGACAACAGCACCGGCAGTTGCTCCAATTACCAGGCTCCCTAAAACCAATGGGATAAGTACATCTTTGCCCATCTGCAGGACAGCCAGAATCTGCTTGTTGATATCCCAGAATTCCAGGCGGGCCATGGTGCGACCAATGTCAAGGAACAGTCCGCTTACCTCGGAGAGGGGAGGACCGTCCCAGATCCGACATCCCAGCCAGTAGTTGAATGTGTAGATTGGAGCAACGGTTACCGGGTTGGTTATCCATACAGGAATCATAGCAGCAGGGCGATTCAGATTAAAATGAGTCGCTGCAATAATTGCCAGGATGAGTTGTACTCCCATTGTGGGTGTAAATGCGATGAAGGTCCCGAGGCCGAGTCC
>JAUVON010000197.1 GCA_030599175.1 Desulfobulbaceae bacterium
AATACATATTCAGAGAGTATGAGTAGAAAAAAGGCTGTCCATTATGGGCGGCCTTTTTTTTTAGGCTGTTAGGCTGAAGGCTGTTAGACTGTTAGGAAGGACGGGGTATGGGTTTTGCGAAGTCAGAATTCTTCAATGTATTGTCTGTCTGTCGCTGTGTGAGTCTTTGTTTTTGCTAACAGCCTACAGCCTAACAGCCTCACAGCCTTCAGCCTATTGTAATCTTAATTGGGCCGAAGTTGCATTGACATAGGATTTAATCCCATTGGATATTTCCTGGGTGAGCATTTCAATAAAATGGGGGTTAGTCAGGTTTGAGGCATCTTTTTCGTTACTCAAAAAAGCAATTTCCAGCAGTATAGCGGGCATTTGCGCCCCGATAAGGACATAGAAAGGAGCCTGTTTAACACCGAGATTCTTGATCTTGGCATACTTCTGATCTGCCGGTTTCGCACGGGTAAGTATAGATTGATGAACCTGGTTCGCCAGGCGTGAAGACTCGTTAATTTTAGAGTTCTGCATTATATCGGAAAGAATGTCCTGCAGCTCGCTCATCTGATGGGTTGATGTCGCATTTTCCCTGGCTGCAACCCGCATTGCTTCAGCATTTGTGCTGAAATTGAGGTAGTAGGTTTCAAGTCCTCTCACTTTTGGCACTGGGTGGGCATTGATATGGAGGGATATAAAGAGATCGGCTCCCTGGGCATTCGCAATTGCTGTCCGTTCCTCAAGTGTTATGAATGTGTCATCGGTACGGGTAAGAATGACCTTGCAGCCAAGATCTTTTCGCAGAATCGGCGCAAGTTTTTTTGCAATATTGAGCACAATATCTTTTTCTTTGATGCCGTTGGCTATAGCACCCGGATCTTTCCCTCCATGTCCCGGATCAATAACAATTGTCCGTACTCCAAGCCCGAGCTGCTGGGCCAGGGAAAGTTTTTTTGATGTTGGTGTTGATGCAATTGGCGAGTCTTTTTTTGCTGCCGCAACAGGAGTGACTGCGATTTTCTTCTGATCCCTCAAGGTGATGATTTTTGATTTACCATCGATCTGATCCGCTATGATCTCGCTGGTTTTTTTGTCAGATGCAACAAGGCCGCTGCTGTCCTTACCCAGATCTTCACCGCGAACATCTATTACAACTCTGAACGGGTCGGGGAGGCTGAAAATCTTATAGCTTCCTATGGACTCAATGTCGAGTACCACTCGTACTGTGTCCGTGGTGAACTGACCGGTTCGTATTCTTCTGAGCAAACCATCCTCAATTGGCACCGGTGCCCTGTATTGGGGTTCAATATAACTCTGTTTGAAGTCGAGATACAGCCTTCTCGGTTTACCGTCTGCTGCCTCCAGCAGAACCTCTTTATATCTTACTGGCCCTGATGCCATAATGACTACCCGGGTATAGTTATTGGAGGACCAGTATTTTACGGGAAGAACATAGTTGAGGTTATTAAGCTGCGATGAAGTTACCATTATCTTTGGCAGCGGGATGTCATGATCTTTTGACAGCACCTTCAGCATCTTTGCTGCCTCAGGATGCATATCCCCGTTCGGGTAGTCGGTGACTATTTCTGTGAAAAACTTGGCGGCCCTTTGCGGATCACTTTTTTGCTTGAGAAAAATAGTTCCCAGAGCAAAGTAGGCATCGTCGGCAAGAAGATGTTGAGAGAACAGTCGAGCTGTATCCTTATAGTATGAAATTGACTCATCCAGATCTATTTCCAGGGTAAATTTATCATACATCTGCGTGTAGATACGACCGAGCATAAAGAGACAGGCGGGGGCAAGTTCAGATTTAGGGCTTGAAAGGTAAATTCTCCTGAAATTTCGGGTGCCTTTAAGCCAGTTTTCCCGGGATGAGGAAATCGAGCTATTTGTATGCAGCTGATTAAAATAAAATTTTGCCTGGTCGTATCTCTTCTTGATGGATGGTGCCGATTCGCTGATCTCCGTTTGAGCCCCGAGAGGAGAGCCGACTCCAATAAGGAAAATAATCAGAAAGAAAAGAAGAGAGTTACTGCTGATTCGTTGAAACATATGGTGAAAAGATCCTCTTGTACTGAAGCGGGCCCTGCAACCGGGAAGATACATTATCTCACCACGGAGGAGCAAAAAGAATTTTTTCTCTGTGCTCTCTGTGTCCTCTGTGGTGAAAATATTTTTATTTTTATGACGAAGTTCCAAGACATTATAAGCGAAATCGCCCAACAATACAAAAAAGAAAACTCCAAGGCAAACCAATCATCAGATCGTTTTCATTTTATAGAGAATTTCAAGTGCCTGCCTTGGAGTAATTTCATCCAAATTAATATTGTTTAGATAGTCAATATGGGGGTTTGCCGGGGCCGGGAAGAGAGACAACTGGTTTGGGTGATGCCTCTTTTTCCTCCTGCGGTAGGGTTTGGTGGACGTTTCCGGTTGATCCAGATTTTCTTTTTCAATTTCCTGTAAAATTTCCTCGGCCCTTTTCACCACATGGTCAGGAACACCTGCCAATCCTGCAACCTGAATTCCGTAGCTTCTACTGGTACCTCCTTTTGCCAGTTTATGCAGGAAAATTATAGTGTCTTGCCATTCCCGTACGGTAATAGAGTAATTTTTGACACGTTTGTGACTTTTGGCAAGCTCGATCAGTTCATGGTAGTGGGTCGCAAAAAGTGTTTTAACACCTTTCTTATTTTTATTGACCAGCTCTTCAGCAACTGCCCAGGCGATCGCAAGGCCGTCATATGTGGAGGTTCCTCTGCCGATTTCATCGAGCACCACAAGACTTTTGGGAGTTGCATTGTTAAGAATATTAGCGGTCTCACTCATTTCTACCATAAAAGTGGATTGCCCGCGGCGCAGGTCATCCATTGCTCCCACCCTGGTGAAAATACGATCGACAACCCCAATTTTAGCCTTTTCTGCCGGTACATAGGAACCCATCTGGGCAAGCAGCACAATCAGAGCAGTCTGCCTGAGGACAGTGGATTTGCCTGCCATATTCGGGCCGGTAATAATGAGTACCTCATCACTGGTCTGGTTGAGCAAAATATCGTTGGGGACAAATTTTCCGCTTGGTAAAGATCGTTCAATAACGGGGTGACGACCTTCGATAATCTCTATATCATCTTCCGTATCAATTTTTGGTCTGCGATAATTATAAAGCTGAGCTGTCTCCGCGTTGGCCGACAGGAAGTCAACTTGAGCAAGGAGCTTAGCGGTTTTAAGTATACGGCTGCTGCTCTTTGCCAGTTGGGTTCGAATGTCGAGAAAGAGCTGGTATTCGAGTTCAACGCGTCTGTCCTGAGCACCAAGCACCTTGCCCTCAAATTCCTTCAGCTCAGGGGTGATAAAGCGCTCCGCGTTGACCAGGGTTTGTTTCCTGATATATGATTCAGGAACCTTTGCAGCCTGAATTTTGGACACCTCGATAAAGTATCCAAAAACCTTGTTATAGCCGATTTTCAGTTTGCTGATCCCGGTGGATTCACGTTCACGACTCTCAAGATTGAGAATCATCTGTTTGCCGTCACGCAGTATCAGGATAAGTTCATCAAGCTCTGAATTATATCCCTCCTGGATAAGATGGCCTTCACGCACGGTGATCGGTGGATTAGGAGCAATTGACCGGTCGAGCAGATCATATAGATCTGCCAGAATGTCGAATTGCTGGTAAATATCGATGAGCTTTACGGTATTGCATTGACTGAGAACAGAGTAGACCGGAGGCAGCTGAGCCAGGGAGTTTTTCATGGCCAGAATGTCTCTTGCATTTCCGGTGCCCAGCATCATCCGGCTGTTTAATCTTTCAAGATCATATACGGCATCCAGAAGGCTTCTCAGGTCGCTTCGCAATCCACTGTTTTTAAAAAAGAACGTTACGGCATCCAGCCTGTCGTTGATTCGTCTGGTATCCTGCAAGGGAAAGAGGAGATTAGATTTCAACAGCCTTGCTCCCATGGGGGTACAGGTCTGGTCAATGACAGAGAGCAGGGATCCTTGCCTGTTGCCGCCGATAATGGTCTGGGTAAGCTCAAGATTGCGTCTGGAAGAGTCGTCTATCTGCAGGATTGTTTCAAGATCAAGAGGTGTAAGCTTTTCAATATGGTCAATCGATGATTTTTGGGTTTCCTGTACATATTCAAGCAGCACTCCTGCCCCGATAATGCCGATTGAAAAATGTGCGCAGCCAAAGCCGTCAAGGGTGATGGTTCTGAAATGATCAAGCAGGAGATCTCGGGCAGAAGAAAATTGAAAAACATCGGTTTCCCGGTCGGTAATGCGGATGTCGGGAAGCAGGCTGCTGACAGATCGTAAAAGTGCATCAAGCGAATTATTTTTATCGCTGCTCACCAGGATTTCGGCCGGAGTGAGTCGCGTAATCTGATCTATTACATTTTCAAAATCTTGATTATCTGTTGGAAATTCTCCAATCAGAAACTCACCGGTGCTGAGATCCAGGAAGCTGACTCCCCAGTTTGACTTCTCTCCGGTTTCCCTGGCAACGACAGAACAGATATAGTTATTGCTTTTGTCATCAAGAAGGTGATCATCGGTGACGACACCGGGGGAAATGATGCGAACAACTTCTCTTTTTACAATCCCCTTTGCCTGGGCAGGATCCTCTGTCTGCTCACATATAGCAACCCGCCGCCCACCTTTGACGAGTTTTGCAAGGTAGGTCTGAAGGGCATGGTAAGGAATGCCGCACATGGGAACCTGGAGGGAGTCACTCTTCTTGTTTCTTGAGGTGAGGGTAATGCCGAGAATCTTTGAGGCTTCGACAGCATCTTCAAAAAACATCTCGTAAAAATCACCCATGCGATAAAAGAGAATTGCATCTTCATGCTGCTCCTTGATTTCAAAGTATTGCTGCAGCATTGGAGTGAGTTTGGTTTTCATGTTCTCCTGACCAGCTCGTGGATTGAACCTTTCAGGCTGTCTTTTTCAATATGCAGCATCCCATAGGTTCCCGGTGCTCCGTAAGTACCGGTTCCCTGAAAACTTCCGGGATTGATAAAAAGGGTGTTTCCTGTTTTATGGCAGGTTGGGGTATGAGTATGGCCATAGACAATGCAATCTGTTTCCGGAAAAAGTCTCAGCAGCCTCTCTTCAATATTATGGCGGGAACCGGTTCCATGACATATTCCAATGGAGTAGCCATTCAGACAAATAATCCTCGTTTCAGGCAGAAGTTGCCGGGTTGCCTGGTTGCACATATTTCCGCAGACACCATAGATATCCTTTCCGCTAAAAGTTGATAATATAGATATATCCGTTAAATCACCGGCATGGATAATTGCATCGCAGCCGGCAAAGGCAGATGCGCATCTTTTGCGGAATTGTTCAGTTATATTTGCAATATGAGTGTCTGACAGGATGCCGACTTTTATCATTGTGGGTGCCTTGTATTCTCTCAGAATGTAAATCGGCCTCTATTATACCCGAGCCGTAAATGTACGCATCTAACCCGAATAAATCGGAATTATAGAATGCTTGGATAAGTGCCATGGAAGTATATTCAACCATATAGTTTTAAGCAACCTTTCTCGATTTCTTGTTTTTACTTACAGAAGTTCTGGAGTAAGGCACTAAAAAATAGTATGCAGCTGTAATTGCAAGACAGTAATTTCGGTTGCAGAATTATATAGAATTTAGGTTTAATAGAGTGTTTTTGGAATGACCTTATGGTGTTTTACACTTGTCTGTGATGTAATTTAAAATAGAGATACT
>JAUVON010000139.1 GCA_030599175.1 Desulfobulbaceae bacterium
CACATCTTCGTCCTGTCCTTCAGAGTATATTGTCGGAACAATAAATCGATTAAGGAGGTTCCAGTTCCCAAGATCAACCGGATAAACCGGCTTTAAGGTTAATCCGTACGCTGTTGCATCTGAGTGGCCGATGCCAAAATAAGAATTAAACTCAAAAGGCATGCTGATGATTGTTCCCATAGGATTTTGGGATTGTTTAGCCATATCCTCCTGATTCTGCTCGCTTCCAGCAAAAAACAAAGCAAGTAAAATAACAGCTAAAGAAAATAATGGTCTGTACAATATATTCATAATGTAACCCCTTCTCGAGCAGTTCCCGGCGTTTTGCGGCATGAAGCAAAGCTGTATCTTTTACGAAACCTCTTTGAGATAGGCCACCCAAAACTGCCATGGACGTATGCCCTCACTACATGTGAAGAGACAGCCGGGAAAAGAGTGTGCAGACTCTGCAAAACCGCAGCAACAACTGTTTTATGCGCTCAATGAACGGCATCAGGGTCACAATTGATTCCAAAGCGTCCATTGCCATAATTACTAATACCTTCTGCCCTCCCACGCCTTCCCTGCAGCAATAGATTGAGAAGAGTAAAAGGCAGTGGTATCATCACCTGCATAATGAGAGATACCCTGCCAAATCTGCCCATCAATTCAATTCTGCCCGAAATCAAAAGTAGTCTTGAAAAACATAACTCCGTCATTCTTGCCGCAGAGCCTGGTTCCGGCAAAACTACCATTATCCCCTTAGCGTTGCTGGGTGAGCCATGGTTAAAAAAGAAAAAAATTATCATGCTGGAGCCAAGGCGTCTGGCAACGCGAATGGCTGCAAAGCGAATGAGTGAGCTTGCCGGTGATGTTCCCGGTGGGCTGGTTGGCTATCGCATTCGTTTCGACAGCAAAATAAGTGAAAACACGCAGATTGAAGTGGTCACAGAAGGTATCTTTCTGCGTATGATTCAGAACGACCCGGAACTCTCAGGGATCGGCCTCGTTATTTTCGACGAATTCCACGAACGATCGATCCAATCTGATCTGGCCCTAGCCTTCTGTCTCGATACCCTGGAATTGCGTGATGACCTGAAAATCATGATAATGTCTGCCACCATCGCCAGTGAGCGGATAGCACAGTTGTTGGGTGATGCTCCGACAATCACTGGAGAGGGACGCTGTTTTCCAGTGGATGTGCAATACCTCACAAGAGAATCAAATGATTATATAATTCCACAGACAATACGTGCCATCCAGCGAGCAGTCGAGCAAGACGACGGTGATATCCTGGTCTTTTTGCCGGGTGCTGGTGAAATCAGAGCGGTTGCAAGACAGCTTGCAGGCAATTTTCAGGTCTTCCCACTCTATGGTGATCTTCCGCAGCATAAGCAGGATATGATTTTTACAAATGTAGAACAAAGACGAATCATTCTGGCCACACCCATTGCCGAAACCAGTCTCACCATTGAAGGTGTGTCCGTGGTTATCGATTCGGGTCTGATGAAAAAACCGTATTTTTCTCCGGCAAACAGCCTCAGCAGCCTGCGCACCATCCCCATCTCCAAGGCATCAGCCAAACAACGCAGTGGCCGGGCCGGTAGGTTGGGCCCTGGACGTTGCTATCGC
The DNA here is from genome assembly GCA_030599175.1 of Desulfobulbaceae bacterium. Classification (GTDB taxonomy): domain Bacteria; phylum Desulfobacterota; class Desulfobulbia; order Desulfobulbales; family Desulfocapsaceae; genus Desulfomarina. The sequence continues at coordinate 1,612 of JAUVON010000139.1, forward strand.
TTGTGGACAAAAACAGAGCACTACTCAAAGCCTGAATTTCTGCCACCGGAAATACTCACCGCGGATCTCAGCCCTCTACTTTTGGAGATCTTGCAATGGGGAGTAAAAGATCCCGCCGAGCTCAAGTGGCTGGACCCGCCACGTCAGGGGCCGACCGGGCAAGCCCGTACCCTCCTTGAACAGCTTGGAGCAATTGACAGCAAAGGAACACTGACTGAAACCGGGAAAAAAATCGCAGCACTGCCACTGCACCCTCGATTGGCATTAATGATATTGGAGGGACACAAGCAGAAACAGTCTGCACTGGCTTGCCAACTGGCAGCCCTCTTACAGAACCGGGATCTCTTTCGTGGAAACCGGGCTGAATCCAGCGCAGATATTGAAGACAAGTTGGAAATTTTACAACTTTTTGAACAGAAGAAAACAGATCAGATTCAAGCCAGAGGGGCTGACGGCGCTCTTTGCAAGCGTATCATGCGAGAAGCTGCTCAGTACCAGAAGCTTGTGGGACGATCCGGCAATAAAGAATATAGTTTTGGTGATGCTGGCAATTTGCTAGCTCTTGCCTACCCGGAACGTATCGCCCAAAAGAAAACCGGCTCTTCCATGCACCTGCTCGCCTCTGGCCGGGGCGTTACACTTCCGGCCGGCGATCATCTGCAAAAAACTGAATTTCTGGTTGCAGCAAATGTGGATGGAGGAAACAAGCAGGGACGTATCTTTCTGGCAGCAGCCATATCCATTGACGATATCATAAAAAATCACAAACAGTTGCTGACAGAAGAAGAGCGCATAGAGTGGAATGGACAGAAGGTGGAAACGGCCAGTGTACTTTCACTTGCCAGTCTGGAAATCAAACGAAAGCCATTATCTAATGCAAACTCTGAGAAAGTCCTTCAATGCTTCTTGACTGGCCTCAAGCAGAGTGGACCGGGCTGTTTACACTGGCCGAAAAAAAGCCAGGAGTTACGCGCAAGAATTGAGACCGCCCATGCACTTGCCCCCGATAACTGGCCAGACGTTTCGGATAGTGGACTGCTGGACGATCTTTCCTGGCTCGAACCATATCTTGATTCCGTCTCCAGCCTCAAACAACTGAAGAAACTAGATTTACATTCAATATTGCTGGCAAGACTCTCTTGGAAGCAGCAGCAAAATCTTGATAGATTGCTTCCCACCCATTATCAGGCACCCAGTGGTTCACGAATCAAACTGGAATACAACGCTGGTAAAGCACCCGTTTTGCCGGTCAGGCTGCAGGAGATGTTCGGTGCCACAGAAACACCCGTTCTCTTTAACGGCAAACTCACCCTTCTTATTCACCTTCTCTCGCCTGCCAGACGTCCGGTGCAGGTTACTGCGGATCTTGCATCGTTCTGGAAGAACACCTATCCCGAGGTGAAAAAAGAGATGGCTGGCCGCTACCCCAAACATTACTGGCCGGATGATCCGCTTATTGCTGAAGCTACAGCCCGCTGCAAACCCAGGCAATATTCTTGATTACCATCGAAGCTCAGCTACTCTGCATTGGTCATTCCGGACTTAATTCGGAATCTCTATTCAAACGGCTATTTTTTCAAGATTCTGGATCAAGTCCGGAATGACGGGATAGCGGGAATCTGATAAGGCTGAGTCTCGATAGTAATTAATATTTTTTTTATGAATTCTTGCGGACAACAGTTCGTTTACGCATCAAGCAAACCCAATTTTTTGCCGGTGGCTTTTGATTGCTGTCAAAATGCCCGGAAAGCAGTGACAGAATCTCAAAATACGGTTCCACTGCAGTCACAATCTGTGACGCACTAACTCGGGGAGGACCGGGAGCGTCTCTTGTTTCATCACAATTCCCCACAAGGCTCAGCCACAAACCGCCATCTTTCAAATGAGTAAAGACATTTTTGGCAAATGGCTGAAAGTTCCCCGCTTCCGGAGGATGGTGGAAACAACCACGATCAAATGCAAAATCGAATGGAGCACCCGGCAGAGTATCTTTGAAAAAATCGAGGAGATGAAATGAACACTTCACCTTGGCCTGGCTGGATTTTTCTTCTGCCCTCTGCAGGGCAAGTTCACTGCTGTCAACACCCACGACATCAAAACCCTGCTCTTGCAACCAGATCACATTGTTTCCCGTTCCACAGCCGATATCCAGAACCTTACAGGGCTGGATTGGTGTAGCTGTGACAACTTCCACAAGATTGGATTCCACTCGGTTAATTTCCCAGCCGGTCTCGTCCTTTTTATATTTTTCCTGAAAATCCACTGTACACTCCATTGTTCAGTTCACTCTCTGTGCCCACTCAAAGTCAATGTACCCCATGATTCGCCTATACGTAGTGAAGTGGTTCTGAATATCATCGCACGAGAGCTTGACTCTCCACCTGTCGATCCCGTATCAACCTCGCAACATTATTCCTGTGAGTGTCACTAATCCGTTGCCCTCAAAGCCTAATAATATAAAAAAGGTATTATCGATCTTCAGAAAAGCAAAGTTATTTAGAATAGCCTAACGGAACCAAAGTACCTTCAAAGAGAAGATGGTTCCAGATTATTAATTTTCTGGAATTATCTTTGTGCTTGAAATAAAAAAAGCAGAGCCATTTCTGACCCTGCTCTAGTGTCGCATATTTTTGAGAAGTGTTATTTCTTTCTTCTAAGCCTCACCCCAGCAAGACCTACTAAACCTGCACCGAAAAGAAGCATGGTGGTTGGTTCTGGTACAGGGTTAGGACCAGGGCTTGGGCCTGGAGAAGCAAGACCAGCAACACCGACAGTAAACCCATGCCAATTTTCAGATGTATGAGTAAAACTGATTGAATCAAATGAACCAAGCAGGCTGATAACACCGTGGAATTCACCTGAACCAAAAAATCCTGTGCCTCCACTATTCAGATTTGCAGTGCCACTACCCCAGTACCCAGCCCCAAAACTATCAATAATTATCGGCATACCAAATTCGACTGTATTGCCGTTCCAGCTGTTCATAGCCAAAAAAGGATCTTGGATTGTTTCTGAAAAATTAATAGTGACTGTACCGCCATTACCCAGAGCAATCTGTTCCGAAGCAGTGGGAGCGTTGTCGGCCGTCCCGTTTGTATAAGCAGTACCGGACCAAAAGTTTGTTCCTGTTCCCGTCTGTACAAAACTGTGTGTACTAGTATTCAAGTAATCCACATCAACTGTAGTTGTACCTACATAAAGTTCTCCGAACGCTAAAACAGCCGTCGAAGATTGCCAATCAGTCCAAGAAACTGGTACAGCGAGCACCGGTGTAGAAAACAGTGCTGTGAGGATAAAACCACAACCGATAAATACAATTGGTTTCATTTTCATTTCTTACCCTCCTATTTTAATTGTTTTGTGATGGCAAGTATATTAAATCAGGCTGCTAATTTTCTAATCAGTTTCATAACGAGCCTCCTTGCCATGAACTTTAAAATTGCAATGGTAATAGCAAGGCATATAAGATAGATCAAACACCTTACTACCTACGAGAAAAAAGATACTACATAGTGGCACTATGTCAAGGTAGTAAAGACGTTGATGAAAACCCTTATCGGATTAGGCAATTCCAAAGGCTTATCCTGTCAATCTTAGAGATGCTTCCATAGAGTCAATCAGAAGAGATTCTGGAACAATCTTGTACTGCAGAGTGCTTTTTTCTTGTTAGGTTGGTCTGGGATTCCCGAAGGTTAAGACATCTTTTTATGTTGCAAGGTTTTGGGACAACTTCCTGACAAGATTTGGTGTGGCAATCTCAAACCGACATATACTTGCTTCAGCCTTAATGCCTCCTGCACCGAGCCACAAGCACTGTTCGATGAGAGATTCGAACCAACAAATGATCAAAAAGGGGGGTGTCACGACACGTAGCAGTCGCTGACGACGAGGCGTCATAAAAACCAAAGGAAATCATCTCTTATTCATTTGAAGAAACCGGTCTATTCGACATCACCAAGCGAAATGGCAGCTACCATTCGCAATATTCTGGATAAAGATATGGACTAATGGATTCCCTCTTCGTAAAGCAAGGTTTTTATTTGCGAAAAACACTCTCTTTCGCAAAGATGATAAGTGGCATTGAAGGCTAATTGCATAAAAACAAAAAGCGTTGATCACGGTACGTTGAGAAATAATGCCTCCATGTTACGGAGGAAGAGATGACATTCTTTTTTGCTTTCGTCGTGTAGGTAAAAAAGGAACATGACAGATAGTAAACTGCGAGATAGAAACATGATAATTATCCTGTACATCAGGCCTTTGGAGGGCAAAAAGTGAGTCCCTGGGAAGAAATTGATCGGGCGGAGGTCCCGGGAGGTGAGGGAGAAATTATCCTGCGAAAGCGCGGGACAGAATTTTCGATCCGAGCCGCCACCACAGAGCTTATGAACAGCCGTCTCCATGGGTCAGAAGATGCCCTGGCTGAGCTGACCTGTAGCCGGATTAAACGAAAATCTGATCAAAGGATTCTTATTGGTGGCCTGGGGATGGGCTACACCCTGGCAGCAGCACTACAACATTCGGGGGATGATTCTCTTATCACCGTAGCCGAATTGATTCCGGCTGTAATCAGATGGAACCGGGAACATTTTGGGCACCTGGCGGGAAAACCCTTGGATGATGGCCGGGTCTCAATCCAGCAAGAAGATGTGGCGGAAACTATCCGCAGGAAAAAATCTACTTGGGATGCCATACTTCTTGATGTTGACAACGGCCCTGATGGGCTTACTCGAAAGGCAAATGACCGCATTTATGGTATGAACGGTCTGAAAAATGCATTTTTTGCTCTTCGCACTGGAGGGATGCTGTCCATATGGTCATCAGGGGTAGACGAACAATTCACCCATCGCCTGAAGCAGTGCCAATTCCAGACAGAAATTGTAACTGTACGGGCTCGGAAACCTGGAAAAGGTGCCAGACACACAATCTGGCTTGCGACAAAATCCTGAACAAACCCTGAGGTTAAAAGAGAAGAACCAAATCTCAAAGTTAAGAAAGTATAGAAGAGGTATTAAGTAATGACTGACGGAACAAAAAGAGCCGATGTTCAAGCTGGCAATAAAGTTTCCATTGTATTGAAGCAGGATCAGCGATCCGGAAAGCTTACCGAAGGTACAGTTAAAAATATTCTGACAAAATCGGCAACCCATCCTTATGGTATAAAGGTTCGTCTGGATAATGGTCTTGTCGGTAGGGTCAAAAGAATTCATACTACCAATTGCGGCACGCGGTAATGAACGTGGAGGCGAGGTGTTGTAGGCAATCAAAGAGGGGCACTGCAGCTGGAACGCTATCAGAATTATGTAAAGCTCAAGACGGAATCAGAGCGCAATGGAAAATTTGAATTCTCATAAGGGTGAAAAAATCAGACCATTCGGACATGTTATTCATCATGTAAGGAAACGTACGAGTAACTATGAGTAGAAAAGACAAACGACGCCGCTATAGACTTACACTTGAGTATGACGGTACCAATTTCAGCGGCTGGCAAAAACAAGTGGATGCCCGGACTGTGCAGGGGGATGTATTGAAGGGTGCTGTGCGTGTTTTTGGTGAAGTCCCGATGAATCTTCAAGGCTGTGGTCGAACC
>JAUVON010000090.1 GCA_030599175.1 Desulfobulbaceae bacterium
CCATCGCATCCATATGGTGCCAAGTCAGTGGGGGAGGCACCGGTAATTTCTCCAGCCCCGGCTATCCGTAACGCTATTCTTGATGCAACAGGGGTTGCTGTTAACGAGCTGCCCATGACCCCCAAGTCCATCTTCAAATACTTCAAAAAAGCAGGATTGCTTTAGGGGAATGAACATGTTTGACATTGACAGCTATCATAAAGCAGACACGGTTGATGAAGCCATTGCTCTTTTATCGCAAAACCCGGACGCTGTACCGATTGCAGGGGGTACCGATGTGCTTGTCCGCCTGCATGGCCATAACCCAGACTACCGGCACCTTGTGGATATCCATGATATAGCCGAACTGAAAAACATCAACATGGAACCTGATGGTACCATCGTCATTGGTTCCGGGATTACATTTACCGAACTGGCCCAGTCACCCCTGGTCAGCATCAATATCCCTGTACTGGCCGAGGGTGGTTCTTCGATCGGCGGCCCCCAGGTGCGAAACGTTGCTACTATCGGTGGTAATATCTCCAATGGTGCTCCCAGTGCCGATGCTGCTCCTCCCCTGCTGGTATTAAATGCAGAGGTGGAACTTAAAGGGCCGGAAGGTGTCCGCCTCCTGCCTCTGCATGATTTTTACCAGGGCCCCGGTCAGGTTGATCGCAAATCCGGAGAGATTATGACCTGTCTGCGTATCGGTTCTGCTGATTACAAAGGTTGGTCGGGTCACTACTACAAATACGCCATGCGCGGTGCCATGGACATTGCTACCATCGGCTGCGCCGCAGCCTGTAAAATTGACGGCGACAGGGTTACAGGGATCCGGCTCGCCTTTGGTGTCGCAGGACCTACCCCACTGAGATGCTGGCGCACCGAGGAGAAAGCTCAAGGGCATGTAGTTGATCAAACCCTGCTTGATCTTGTCAGTGGTTCTGTTCTGGGCGATCTCAGGCCAAGAGATTCCTGGCGGGCTTCTAAAGATTTCCGGGAGCAGATTATTACAACACTTTCCGAACGCGTTCTGAAAGAAGCCCTTAACCGAAATGGAGTGTCGATACCATGAATAGAAATATTTCCTGCACTGTTAATTCAAAATCGATGACCTGGCAGATTGATATCCGCATGTCCCTTGCTGATGTATTACGAGAACATGGATACACCAGTGTTAAGGAGGGTTGTGGAGTTGGCGAATGCGGGGCCTGTGCCGTATTGATCGATGACGTTGCCGTCGACTCCTGTCTCTACCTTGCTGTCTGGGCGGATGGCCGCAATATACGAACCACTGAGGGTGAAAGTAAAGAAGGTAAGTTGTCCCCGATCCAGCAGGCCTACCTGGATACCGGCAGTGTTCAGTGCGGTTTCTGTACTCCCGGCCTTATCATGGCCTCCACTTCCTTCGTGGAGCAGCATAAAGGCCAGAAAGTATCCCGGGAACAGATTCGTAAAGGCCATGCCGGCAATTTGTGCCGCTGTACAGGTTATGACGGAATAGTCAGGGCAGTAGAGCAATGTATTGATGCGGAGAAACAGTAAGAAGCAGGTTAATAGGCTGTTGGCAAAAGCAAAGGACGGAGAAAGATCTCCCCTGACAGCCTTCAGCATAAACAACTTGTTGATTTAACGAGAAAAACTTAAAATATAGAAGGAGGATTACACAAATGTCTCAATTGGATTTTGCTAAAATTAATCAACTGGCGGAACAATACAAACCTGAAATGACGGCCTTTTTAAGGGATATGGTGGCCATCCCCAGTGAAAGCTGTGATGAGAAGGCTGTTGTGGCCAGAATTAAAGAGGAAATGGAAAAAGTTGGTTTTGACAAGGCTGAGATTGATCCCATGGGCAATGTACTCGGTACGATTGGTCATGGAAAGCACGTTATTGCCATGGATGCCCATATAGACACGGTCGGTATCGGCAACCGCGACAACTGGAAATTCGACCCGTATGAGGGATACGAAGACGAGGAAACCATAGGAGGGCGTGGCACAAGCGATCAGGAAGGCGGCATGGCCTCCATGGTTTATGCCGGAAAGATCATCAAGGATCTGAACCTGGAAGGTGATTATACCCTGGTAGTGGTAGGGTCGGTTCAGGAAGAAGACTGTGATGGACTGTGCTGGCAATATATCATAAAGGAATTTGGCCTTAAACCGGAGTTCGTCGTTTCCACCGAACCCACCGACGGGGGCATTTATCGCGGCCAGCGCGGCCGGATGGAAATTAAGGTCGAAGTCAAAGGCATCAGCTCCCATGGTTCCGCTCCGGAGCGTGGTGACAACGCTATTTTTAAAATGGGCCGAATTCTGGGTGAGCTGGAGCAATTGCATGAACGGCTGGCAACAGATGCTTTCCTGGGCAAAGGGTCGCTGACGGTTTCTGAGATTTTTTACACCTCTCCTTCCAGATGTGCCGTGGCCGACGGCTGTACGATTTCCATCGACCGTCGTCTGACAGCAGGAGAAACCGGAGAACTGGCTATGGATCAGATCCGGGATCTGCCTGCAGTTAAGGCTGCCAAAGGGGAAGTCTCCATGTATACCTACGAGAGACCCTCGTATACCGGACTCGTCTACCCGACAGACTGCTATTTCCCTTCCTGGGTTTTGCCGGAAGATCACGAGGTTACCAAGGCGAGTACAGCAGCCTATGAAGGACTTTTCGATAAGACTCCCCATGTCGACAAATGGACTTTTTCCACCAATGGTGTTTCCATCATGGGGATGTTCGGTATTCCCTGTATCGGATTCGGTCCGGGTAAAGAGGCAGAAGCTCATGCGCCCAACGAGAAAACATGGAAAGCTGATCTGGTTACCTGTGCTGCTTTTTACGCAGCATTACCTCTTATTTACATGAGTAAAAAGGAGTAATTTCTTATGAAGGCGAAACTGGCATTTGTCGCCATAGGTGGTAACTCGCTGGTCAAAAGTAAAGAGCAGCAGACCGTTGAGGATCAACATCAGGCGATTCGGGAAACAATACAACATGTAATTGATCTTATCAGCCAGGGATACCAGGTTCTGATATCCCATGGCAACGGCCCCCAGGTGGGGTTCATCATGCGGCGGTCGGAAGTTGCCCGTCAGGCAACGGGTCTCCATCTGGTTCCCCTGGTAAACGTTGTGGCAGATACCCAGGGCTCTATCGGCTATCAGATCCAGCAGGCTGTGAACAATGAGCTCGCAACCCAGGGCATTGCAGGGCAGTGCGTGACCATTGTCACCCAAGTCGTGGTTGATAAGGCAGATCCGGCGTTCGGATCTCCAGCTAAACCCGTGGGAGAATTTTTCCAGGAGGATCAACTCGAGGATATCCAGCGTGAATACCCGGACTGGTCTCTGATTGAAGATGCAGGCAGGGGATACCGCCGTGTAGTTCCATCTCCTGCACCCTGTGAAATCGTCGAAAGGCCGGTTATTGAATCGCTACTCGAAGCGGGCTATCACGTAATTGCTGCCGGTGGTGGCGGCATACCGGTGGTGCGTAACGGCAAGGATCTGGAAGGTGTGGATGCGGTGATAGACAAGGACCTGGCATCGAGTCTGCTGGCCGGGCAGTTGGGTGCTGATCTGCTCATTATTTCAACAGCGGTGAAGCAGGTGGCATTGAATTTCGGCAAACCCGATGAACAGTTAATCGGTACTATGACCGTGGGCGAGGCCGAAGCCTATATTGAACAGGACCACTTTGCCCCGGGAAGCATGCTTCCCAAGATACAGGCAGCATTGAAATTTCTTAAAGCAGGCGGAAAAGAAGTCATTATCACCTCTCCCGAATTTATAAAAGAAGCGGTGCTGCATGGTGCTGGTACCCATATTATTCCGTGATGAAGCTGCTACCTTGAATTTGTAGGAGCCTGCCTGCAGGCGATTTGTGAAGGATATTCAATTTCTTGATCGCTTGCAGGCAAGCTCCTACAAGTGATCTAGCCAAGACTTTTAAATAAGCAAAAAGGAGAAAACAGATGGATAACGCAAGAATTAAGTCCCTTATTCAACAACTGGCCCAACTAAACTATCAGGATATGTACTTAAACGATTTTCTGCTCACATGGGAGAAAAGTGACCAGGAGGTTCAGGCAACATTTCTCGTGGCTGATATTCTTCGCGGTCTCAGGCAGAGAAATATATCAACCCGGCTTTTTGACAGCGGATTGGGGATTTCACTGTTTCGCGACCAGTCAACCAGGACACGGTTCAGCTACGCCAGCGCCTGTAATCAGTTGGGACTGACGATGCAGGATCTCGATGAAGGCAAGTCCCAGGTCGCCCATGGCGAGACTGTGCGCGAGACAGCCAATATGGTTTCATTTATGGCTGACGTAATCGGTATCCGGGATGATATGTACATTGGCAAGGGTAACGCCTATATGCGTGAAGTGTCCGAGGCAGTACAACAGGGATATCTGGAAGGGGTACTCGAACAGCGTCCCACTCTGGTAAACCTGCAATGTGACATCGATCACCCGACCCAGTCCATGGCGGATATGCTGCATCTGATCAACCATTTCGGTGGTGTGGAAAATCTCAAAGGTAAAAAGCTGGCCATGACTTGGGCTTACAGTCCTTCCTATGGCAAGCCACTGTCGGTTCCCCAGGGGGTGATCGGCCTGATGACCAGGTTTGGTATGGAAGTCTCCCTGGCGCATCCAGAAGGCTATGAGGTAATGCCTGAAGTAGAGGCGATTGCCACGAAAAATGCGGCAGCAGGCGGAGGAAAATTCAGCAAAACAAATTCCATGGAAGAAGCTTTTGCCGGGGCTGATATTGTTTACCCCAAAAGCTGGGCACCCTTTTCTGCAATGGAAAGTCGTACTCAGTTATATGGTGACGGTGACTTTGACGGTATTGATGCTTTGGAAAAAGAGCTGCTCGGACAAAATGCACAGCATAAAAACTGGCAATGTACCGAATCTCTGATGTCAACCACCCATGAGGGAGAAGCCCTGTATATGCACTGCCTGCCGGCGGATATTACCGGTGTAAGCTGTAAGGAGGGCGAAGTTGAGGCCAGTGTGTTCGATAGATACCGCAAGCCCATGTATATGGAGGCCAGCTATAAGCCTTACATCATTGCCGCCATGATAATGCTGGCCAAAGCGAAATATCCGGCAGACACACTTGAATCCATGCTTACCGCCGACATTGCAAGGATCAGATAGGAGGATGACATGATTACTTTCACGCTGAACGGCCAGAAGACATCATTTTCAGGAGATGAAAAGATGTCCCTCCTGCACCACCTGCGGGAAGAAAAGGGACTTGTATCAGTTAAAGACGGCTGTTCGGGCCAGGCGGCCTGCGGTGCTTGTCTGGTCGAGCTCGAAGGCAAACCGGCTCTGGCATGTGCCACAAAAATGAAACGGGTGGCAGGAAAGTCTGTTATCACCATCGAGGGTTTTCCTGAAAAAGTACGGAGTACGCTGGGCCGAGCCTTCGTTGCAAAAGGTGCGGTGCAGTGTGGTTTCTGTACACCGGGCATTATCTCCAGAACCAAAATATTGCTGGAGAACAATCCTGACCCCAGTCGGGCGGATGTTATCAAGGCTTTACGGATTAATATCTGCAGGTGTACCGGTTATGTGAAAATCATTGATGGTATACTGCTGGCCGCCAAGGCCCTGCGGGAAAACTTTGAGATCGATTGGGAAAAACGCACCGGTATTGGTTACTCCTATCCAAAAGTGGAGGCATACGAGAAAGCCTTGGGCACCGGCCCATATGTGGCTGACATGAAAATTGCCGGCATGTGTTACGGAGCCCTGAAGTTCAGTGAGCATCCCCGTGCTGTTGTCCGGCGTATCGATGTGTCTGCGGCCGAGAAGATGGAAGGTGTCATCCGTGTATTTACAGGAACTGATATTCCCGGAGAACGATACCAGGGAATTTCTGTAAAGGACTGGCCTATGTTGGTGCTTGAAGGTGAAACTACCAGATGTATTGCTGACGTATTCGCCTGTGTAGTGGCTGAAAGTGAACAGATTGCCCGCCGGGCGGTTGAAGAGATTCAAGTGGAATATGAGATACTTGAGCCGCTTACGGAGATGACCGAAGCAAAGGACTCCTCCGTGCTGATCCATGACGGTGGCAATCTGCTCAAGGAGACCGTTGTCTGCCGCGGTGAAGCAGCAGACGAGGTCTTTTCCCGCTCCGCCCATATGGTTGAAGGTGAGTTTGAAACGCCATTTGTGGAACATGCCTTTCTGGAACCTGAAGCCTCTATTGCCCAGCCTGATGGTAAAGGCGGCCTGACCGTTTATTCCCAGAGCCAGGCACTGTATCATGATCGCAGCCAGATCAGCTCAGTACTGAATCTGGACGAGGAGCAGGTTGATGTGGTCCTCATATCGGCCGGGGGCGCTTTCGGTGGCAAGGAAGACCTCACAGTTCAGCACCATGCTGCCCTTGCTGCAATGGTGCTCGGGCGTCCTGTTATGGTACGATTGAGTCGTCCTGAATCGCTGCGCATGCATCCCAAACGGCACCGGATGAAATTAAGCTACAAACTGGCCTGTGATGAAAACGGCATGCTCACCGCTCTTCGAGCGAGAATCCTCGGGGATACCGGCGGGTATGCCTCAATGGGTGGAGCAGTTGTGGCCCGAACCGGGACCCATGCCGCTTCCGCTTACCATATTCCGAATGTGGACGTAATCGCCAGTGCCTACTATACCAATAACCCCCCCGCCGGAGCCTTTCGTGGCTTTGGTGTCAACCAGTCTAATTTTGCCATGGAGAGCATGGTCGACGAATTGTGTACCAAGGGTGGTTTTGACCGGTGGCAGTTTCGTTATGACAATGCCCTCGACACAGGCCGCATGACTACTACCGGCCATATCCTGAAAGACAGTGTTGGTCTCCGTCAATGCCTGGAAGAGGTAAAAGAGAGTTTTAACAGCGCCAAATATGCTGGAATTGCCTGTGCCATCAAGAATTGCGGTATTGGAAACGGCATAGAAGAGATCAGCGATACCCGGCTCAAAATTATCTCCGCAAACCGGATTGAACTTTACCACGGCTGGAGTGAAATGGGTCAGGGTATCAATACTGTGGCACGGCAGGTGCTGGCCGAAGTGTGTGGACTAGATGATTCAATAGCTATTGATGTGAAATCTTCCACCGGCGGCGGTGCCAGAGGTGGAGCAACAACGGCAAGCAGAGGCACTGCACTGCTGGGCAATTCAACCATTAAGGTGGCTGAAAAACTCAAAGCTGATCTGCAGGATCAGTCTCTTGGTGAACTGGTTGGTAATGAATATTTCGCCAGGTACTTTGTAGACTGGACCACCAGCCATGACGCTGATGGTGAGATTATCAGTCACTTTTCATACAGTTATGCCGTTCATATGGCGATCCTGGATGAGACCGGCAAACTTGAAAGTATTCATGCAGCCCATGATGTGGGCCGGATTATCAACCCGATTTTGTTCGAAGGACAGGTTGAAGGCGGGGTGGTTATGGGAATGGGATATGCACTGAGTGAGAACTATCCGTTAAAGGACGGTAAACTTACCTCGGATCGAATGTCCAAATTAGGCCTTCCGAAGGCAAAGGACGTTCCAGAGATCAAGGTTATCGGTGTGGAGTATCCCGATGAATCTGGCCCTTTTGGTGCTAAAGGGGTGGGAGAGATCGGTTCAATTCCTACAGCTGCAGCCATCGCTAATAGTTATTACCGATTTGACGGTATACGCCGGTACTTACTGCCATTGTCGCCATTGAAGAAAAAATAACAAAAGACTATGCGTAGGAGCCCAGTCCTCTGGGCGATTGTTGCTCCATTGCAAAATGTCGATTTAATCGCCCAGGGGACTGGGCTCCTACAGTTTCATACAACAAAATAATTATTAATAAAAATCGGGATATAACCATGACCATATATTTAAAAGATGCGAAGTTTATTGACTATCAAAGCTTTGAAATAAGCAACACCAATCTGGCTGTGGAACCTGGATCACTCGGAACTATCAGCCTGTCCCAGACTATCCCGGAAACTGATGCTCTAGCCGCAGGAGATCGCATTATCGACTGCAAGGGTAAATTTGTCACAAAATCTTTTGGCTGCGGGCACCATCATATCTATTCAACCCTTGCCAGGGGAATGCCGGCACCAAGAACAATCCCCACAAACTTTTCTGAAATTCTCGAGTACGTCTGGTGGCATATAGACAAGCGTCTGGATCTGGAAATGATTGAGGCCAGCGCTCTTGCCTCGGCCATCTATTGTGCTAAGAACGGGGTGACATTTGTCATCGACCACCATGCATCGCCCTTTGCCATTGATGGCTCTTTAGAAACAATTGCCAGGGCTTTTGATCTCGTCGGGATCTCTCATATGCTCTGTTACGAGATGTCTGATAGAGATGGAGCCGAAATACGAGAACAGGGGTTGACGGAGACGGATGCCTTCCTCGCCTCGGGTCGTGCCGGGCATGTGGGATTGCATGCCTCTTTTACAGTAGGTGAGAAATTACTGGCTGATTCTATCGTTCTTGCAAAAAAACACCAGACCGGCCTGCATATTCATGTGGCGGAAGATAAAGCCGACCAGGTTCACTCAGAGGAGAATTTTGGTAAAAGAGTCGTGGAACGATTGAGTGATGCCGGTGCTCTGGAGCTGGACAAATCTATCTTTGGGCACTGTATCCACCTTTCTGCTAATGAACTTCAATTATTGCAGGATTCCGACGTCTGGGTGGTTCAAAATGTGGAGAGCAATCAGAACAACAACGTGGGCGTTGCCGGTTACGGCGACCTGGCAAGCCAGATGATGCTCGGCACCGATGGTATGCACTGTGATATGCTTCGCAGCGCCAAGGCAGTTTTCCTTACAGGGCAGGCCACCGAGGGCATCGGCTTTGATACCATTTATGACCGCTTTCGAAATGTACACCGCTATATTCAGTCTACGGGTACAGCAGGTGACGGAGAAAATAACCTGGTGATCCTCGACTACGACCCTCCCACAGACCTGACCCAGGATAATTTTCTTGGCCATTTTGTTTACGGTATTGATGCCCGCCATGTGGAAAGTGTCATCTCCATGGGACAACTGATTGTTGAAAACAGGAAGATCACCACTGTGGATGAAAAAGAAGTTCTAACCCATGCGAGAGCCATGGGGCGAAAGCTCTGGGACAAACTTTAATAAACTCGGCCCCCCCATGCAGGATATCCTGATTAAAAACGGTTTGATTGTCACCGCTGAGGAAACAATGCAGGCAGATCTGCTTATCCTTGGCGGGGAGATTGCCGCCGTCGGAGAAGCATTGGATCATTCAGGTGCTGATGTAATCGATGCTGCCGGTCAGTATGTGATGCCTGGTGGAGTTGATGTACACACCCA
>JAUVON010000037.1 GCA_030599175.1 Desulfobulbaceae bacterium
TTATCAACCAGGAAGGAGTGGAGTCCCGTACAACAACTATTGTAAAAACCACACCTGGCATCAGAAAGGATTCTATTTATATGGGCCATGGTTACGGTTCTGCCAATCCGTTGATGAGCGTTGGAGTAGATGCAGGTGTCGATGATACAAGTCTTATAACCAAAATTACTGTTGATCCTGAAACCGGTTGCCACGGAATGCGGAATAACTTTGTTAAATTTATCAAAGACGGCAAAGTTATTGATATTCCATCGGCTGCATAAATCGGCTAAAAAGGTTACTTCAAGAGGAATAAAGAAATGCAATATGGAATGATTATAGACCTCGAACGATGTGTAGGCTGTCATGCTTGCACAATAGCCTGCAAAGCAGAGTGGGAGGTTCCTGTAGAATTTGGACGTAACTGGGTATATAGAATGGGCCCTGCTATGGTTGAAAACGAAATGGCATCAACCTATTATCCTGGCCTGTGCAACCACTGTAACGAGCCTGTCTGTGTACCTGAATGTCCTGCAGATACCGTGGATATGACGTTTACTGATGCGAAAACCGGTAAAACTGAGACATTTGAAGTCGCAGCTACCTGGAAAGATCCCTTTGACGGCACAGTACAGATCGACAAAAGTCGCTGTATTGGTTGTGGAGCCTGCGTTGATGCCTGCCCATATAATGCCAGGTATATAAACCCTGATCAACTGGATGACGTTTCTGATGACGGTAAAGCTGACAAGTGTACCTACTGTAAACCAAGGGTAGAAGCAGGATCAGACCCTGCATGTGTACAGACTTGTATTACCGGTGCCCGGATTTTTGGAGATCTGGATGATCCCGATTCTGAGGTTTCTAAGTATGTTAAAAATGGCGCAAAGGGTATTGAACCGGAAGGCGGCGAACTTGGTCCCAACTCCAGATATTATGGCAAAAAGAAGGATATGGCGCTGCTCTTTAACAGTCAGAAGCCAGAACTTGCTGACCTGAACCAAGTACGACGCAGGGCAATGTTGGCCTCCATGGTCAAGCCGGCAATGAAAACCATTAAAAATATCGGTTTACTTGGGGTTGTCGGTGTGATGGTCGCCAACCATGCTGATGATAAAGAGATAAAAGAATAGTCCTGATACCAAGGTAAATAAACAGGTATTTTAACCTGGTTTGAATGAGCGCGATAATCTCTTGTTTGATTATCGCGCTTTTATTTGTATTATCCGCTGCAGTCGGTAATGTCCGGTTAGAAATTGCAACATGTATCGTACGGCCTTGTGGGTTGATCTGCGGAGTCTCACAAGCTCGCTTACCTTTCCGCTTTTTACTACACATTTCTTGATTTTCAAACATTTTCATATTCAATTTTTATCATGCGAGATTCTCGCAAAGACTGATAAAAATTGAATATGAAAATGTTAAGAAAATACTACGAAATTTGCAGGATGACGCTCCAAGGTAAGCGAGCCTGCGAGACTCTTAGAACAAACCACAAACCCTCTTGCAGATAGCGTAGACTTCGAGATCTTAACCGGACACTACTGCACTGCACTAAAATTTCACATTAATCCGATCAAAACAATTCGAACAGACTTCTGAGGAACAAAAGGGAAATCAATGAGCACTGATGATAAAAAGATAATTTACTCTATGATCAAGGTGAGTAAATATTATGATAACAAGCCAGTATTAAAGGACATTTCTCTCTCATATTTTTATGGAGCAAAAATTGGTGTACTTGGATTAAATGGTTCCGGGAAAAGTACGCTGCTGCGAATCCTTGCAGGAATTGAAAAAGACTTTAATGGTGAGACACATCTCGCCCCCGGCCTTAAGGTTGATTATCTGGAGCAGGAACCAACACTGGATCCCGATAAAACTGTTAAAGATATCGTCGAAGAAGGTGTACAGGATACTGTTGATCTGCTCAACGAGTTTAACACAATAAACGAAAAGTTTGCCGACCCCATGTCCGACGACGAAATGCAGGATCTCATTGAGAGGCAAGGTGTGGTTCAGGAGCAGCTGGACAACCTGTCCGCCTGGGATCTTGACAGTCGTCTTGAGATGGCAATGGATGCCCTCCGCTGTCCCCCTTCCGAGACTAAGTGTGGAATCCTCTCAGGTGGTGAAAAGCGGCGCGTTGCGCTCTGTAGAATTCTTCTCAAACAACCGGACATTCTGCTCCTTGATGAACCGACGAACCACCTTGATGCTGAATCGGTAGCCTGGCTGGAACATCATCTGCAGGCATATCCCGGTACCATCATTGCGGTCACCCATGATCGATATTTTCTCGATAATGTTGCCGGCTGGATCCTTGAGCTTGACAGAGGGATCGGAATTCCATGGAAAGGCAATTATTCTTCCTGGCTGGAACAAAAGGAAAAACGACTGGCAATGGAAGAGAAAAAGGAAACCGATCATCGCAGAACACTGAAACGTGAGCTGGAATGGATCCGGATGTCATCCAAGGGCAAGAGAAGTAAATCAAAAGCCCGGATAAGCTCTTATGAAAAGCTTATGTCCCAGGAAACAGAAAAACTCGCCAGAGATCTTGAAATATTTATTCCCCCTGGACCAAGGCTTGGAAAGCTTGTAATTGAAGCGGATAATATCAGGAAGTGTTTTGGAGACAGGTTGCTTGTTGAAGAGATGAACTTCAACCTTCCTCCGGGTGGCATAGTTGGTATAATCGGCCCTAACGGTGCTGGCAAAAGTACTCTTTTTAAAATGATTACCGGGGAAGAGACTCCCGATAAAGGTTCAATCCGTATTGGAGAGACGGTAAAACTTGCCTATGTCGACCAGGATAGGGACAGCCTTGATCCTGAAGCCACCATCTGGCAGGCCATCTCGGAAGGTCAGGACACTATATGGCTTGGAACCCAGGAAGTGAACAGTCGTGCTTATGTTGGCAAATTCAATTTCTCCGGCTCAGACCAGCAGAAGAAGGTGGGTCTGCTGTCAGGTGGGCAGCGTAACCGGGTTCATCTTGCCAGGACACTGAAAGAGGGCGGGAATGTCCTCCTTCTGGATGAGCCGACAAATGACCTTGATGTTAATACCCTGAGGGCTCTGGAGGAAGCTCTGGAAAACTTTGGCGGATGTGCTGTTGTGATCAGTCATGACCGATGGTTTCTGGACAGAATTGCCACTCATATACTTGCATTTGAAGGTGACTCCCAGGTGGTATGGTTCGAAGGTAATTATTCAGATTATGAAAAAGACAGAAAGGCACGTCTTGGAGCTGAGGCCGACCAGCCGCATCGGATAAAGTATAGACAGCTGACCAGAGGGTAATTTTAACGGGAAAAAGAGCTGTCGTTTGTCAGGTCGACCTGTCCTTCTCTCAAAATAGTCAGCTTCATATTTCTTATCCCTACGAGGGTTGAGCAGCGACCGGCAATGGTTTTACCTCCATCTATTATATAGTCTACCCTTTCACCAAATATATTTTTTACATCCCGGGCTGAACAGGCAGGAGTTTGACCGGAAAGATTTGCACTGGTGGCGGTTACAGGTTTTCCAAATGTCTGTACCAGCGACCGTGCAAGAGGGTGTGGAGATACCCTCACTCCCACTGTGCCGGTATGCCCGGTAAGAATTGCGGAAAGTGATTTTTTTGCCGGAAAAATCAGCGTTAACGCGCCCGGCCAGTATCTTGCCATCAGCGGTATATATTCGTCTGGAACATATGCGGCAACACTGTGTATCTTGTCGGGGTTTTCTATTAAGACAAGTATAGCTTTTTCAGACTCGCGCCTCTTCAACCGATATAATCTTCTGAGAGCAGTTTCATTATAAGGATCTACGGCAAGACCATAATATGTTTCAGTCGGGAAGGCCACCACGCCCCCCCGGTTGAGAACTGCAACAGCTTCAGCCAGCGAAGATTCAACCACAATCAGCCTCGATTGCTAAACATGAATTCGCTTGGCTTTCTGCTCTACTTCTGTAACCATATCCTGTCGAAACTTTACAAGTTTACTGGCCAAGGCAGGATCATTTAATGCAAGAATGCGAGACGCCAGAACCGCACCATTTTTAGCCCCGGATTTGCCTATACCCATGGTTGCAACCGGTATTCCGGGAGGCATCTGTACTGTCGCCAGAAGAGCATCCATACCCCCTAAAGGGGATGCGTCAAGAGGTACCCCAATCACTGGAAGATCTGTATGTGAGGCAAGAACACCGGCCAAATGAGCAGCCATGCCGGCCCCGGCAATAATAATTCTAAGCCCTCGCTCTCTTGCAGTTTTTGCATATTCTGTCGCTTTTTCTGGTGTACGGTGGGCGGAGGCAACAGTCATCTCGAAATTGATATCCATCAATTTCAAAAAATCAGCTGCCGCTCTCATGGCCTCAAGATCTGAGTCACTTCCCATGACAATTCCAACCACGGGTATTTTTTCTTCCTTTCTGCTGCCCCTTAAGGCTTTACCACCGATATCCCTGCGAAAATAGCAATTTGTCCATTCAATTTGATCAACGGCCTGATAGCATTTCCTGATGGCCACCTGCAACGTATTTCCAACTGCTGTAATTCCTAAAACTCTGCCCCCGTTTGTAACTGTCCTTCCTTTTTTACGCGTGGTTCCTGCGTGGAACACTTCTACACCATTTACAGCTTCAGCCTTAGTTACGCCTTTAATTATTTTTCCGTTAACATACGATCCAGGATAACCGCCTGAGGCCATCACCACACAAACAGTAGGCCTGGGATCAATTTTCATGTCGATCCGATGAAGCTTGCCTTCAATAGCTGCCTCAAAAATATCTATAATATCACTTTTAAGCCTCATAAGGAGGGGTTGTGCCTCAGGGTCACCAAATCTGCAGTTAAACTCAAGAACATTAATCTCATCACCGTCGATCATTAATCCGGCATAGAGCATTCCCTTGTATGGTCTTCCCTCAGCTTCCAGGCCCTTCACCGTAGGTAACATTACCTTGTTCATTACAAACTCAGCAATTTCAGGAGTTACAATTGGTGCAGGTGAATAAGCACCCATACCGCCGGTGTTGGGGCCTTCGTCATTCTCATAAATAGCTTTGTGATCTTGAGATGTTGGTAACGGCAAAATAGTTTTGCCGTCAGTAAATGCGATAAAAGAGGCTTCCTCCCCAGTGAGACAGGTTTCAACAACTACTCGTTCACCAGCACTGCCAAATGCCCTCTCCTTCATAATGAGATCAACTGCTTTTTTTGCCTCTTTGATTGTTTTTGCAACGATAACCCCCTTACCGGCGGCAAGACCGTCCGCCTTTACAACAATTGGAGCACCACAACCTTCGATATATTTCTTTGCCTTCTTGCGATCCTTAAAAACCTTAAAAGATGCAGATGGGATATGATGTCTTTCTAAAAATTCCTTGGTGAAAACCTTGCTGCCCTCAAGGATGGCAGCTCGCTTCGTGGGCCCAAATATTTTCAATTTCTTTTTTTCAAAAACATCGACAACACCTTCAACCAGCGAAGATTCAGGACCAACAACAGTTAGATCTATGTTTTCCTGTAAAGCGAACTGCAACAGACCATCAACATCCGTTGCTGAAATATCGACACATTCTGCTATACGACTTATTCCGGCATTTCCCGGAGCGCAATAAACTTTGCTGACTTTTCGACTCTGTTTGATTTTCCATACAAGAGCGTGCTCACGACCACCTGAACCAATCACCAGTATTTTCATAGGTTACTCCAGTTGAAATATAATTTACCCTCTGATTCGTCTGCCTGTCGTTTAACTCTCAACAGGTACTTTTCGAAGTACTGTTAAGTACCCTCCATTTGCCATTATAGTTAGTTGAGCGTTGACAAATGCGGCATGAAACAGTACATGAATGAATAGTCATTCATGTACTGTGTGCACTTTCTTCTTACTTTCACAAATATTTTTTGAAATGGTAGTTGTTAATAAACACACAAAAATTATTTCCGCGGCAACAAAAGTTTTTGCAAAAAAAGGATTTTTCACTGCCAGAATATCCGATATTGCAAAAGAAGCCAAGGTTGCTGATGGCACAATTTACATCTACTTCAACAATAAATATGACATACTCCTTTCCATCTTTGAAGAAGAAATAGGAAAAATTTTTGCTAAAACAGAGAAACTGCTCTCTGAAGAGCAGGATCCCAGCAGAATGTTGCAAATATATGTGTCTCAGTATCTTCAGGCGATGAAAAAAAACAAATACCTGGGTGAAGTGATACAGATAGAGCTGCGCCAAACTAATAAAGTGATCCGAAACTACCGAAAAAACAAATTTAGTGCCTATACAAATATTATTTCGGACATCATAAGAAAAGGACAGGATCAGGGAATCTACCGCCCGGACATTCTCCCCGATGTTGCCAAAAGGGCTTTTTTCGGAGCTCTGGATGAAGTTTCAGGAGTCTGGAATATTTCCCTGGAAACTCACTACTCAGTTGAAGAAATAACAGAGCAGATATTATCTCTCTTCCTTCAGGGTGTACTGCTTGACACTGACCAGGTAAAGTGAGATATCGGAGAACAGGCGCATTGTTACAATATCATCGTCTCCAAAGTATTTTCCCTGGGATCCTAGCCCTAACAAATTGAAACTTTCTGCAGTAAGGTGCTAAAAAAAATCCGATCTCTTCGAAGCAACCACTATGCAAATTGAGACTGCCTGATATCAATAACTTCAAATTCTCTTGTACCGCCTGGGGTTTTTGCCAACACCTCGTCCCCTATCTCTTTACCGATCATACTTTTTCCTAAGGGAGATAGTACTGATATCGAGCCATTTTTTACATCAGCCTCCTCTGGCCCCAGCAACTGGTAAGTCATCTCTTCATCTGTATCCATATCAAGTAATTCCACAATTGCACCAAAAATCACTCGTTCGGTGTTCACCCTGGAGCAATCAATCACCTCTGCCCTGGCAAGTTTATCCTTTAATTCAATTATCCTGCCCTCTATATGACCCTGCCTGTCTTTTGCTGCATGGTACTCAGCATTTTCCTTAAGATCTCCATGCTCACGTGCAGTTTCTATCGCTTTAACTACCTCTCCTCTTTCAACTCTTTCAAGACGTAGAAGCTCCTCTCTCAGTTTCTTATTGCCGGCTTTAGACATCGGTATTCTCTGAACCATTTCAATCTCCATAAAAAACCTGCAAGATCCAGCCATGAGATTTCTCAGGCAGAAATAAATGCAGGTAGCATAGTTAAATTCTTTACCAACGATAGAAAAGAGAGAAAAGGAAACTCATCTCTTCATAATCATCACTGTTTGTGAAAAGAAAATTGCCTTTTAATAGATAATGGGGACTGATTTCAAGGAAAATATCAAATTGCCCGGTATATAGTAAGTTTTCGGGATCCTCATAACCAAGACTGTTATCAAATGTATAGTAGCTTAATAAATCATCAGAGCCATAGTCACCCCTGATAAGTTGCTGGAAATGCAATGTTAGCTTATGTTCAGAATAAGTGGCAGGTTTCCAGTAGAGCTTTTTGACACTCTCGCGCCCCTTTTTAGCTCTTGTTTCCCGGTTACTGTCACTATTATCCAGGTACTGATAGTCATATTGCAAGCCGAAGTGCATAGCTTCACGATAAATTTTATATGACGAATAGGCATGAAATCTGTTCTGCGAATTGCCGTCACTGTAATATTGATGTCTATAGTCCCCGCCGATCGTTAAACCGGCAGGAGTCTCACCAGTGAGTCCAATCTCAAAACCATCTCTATATATTCCATCTATTACCGCTTCCATGGTATCATCCACCTTGCCCCTGTAACCTTCCATATATACGCTAAAAAAATCATCGAGTTGACTGCGCAAACCAAGAGAATAGTGAAAGTTAGTTCCACTCCTGCCATCAAATTTTTCGGCACTGCCGGAAAAAAGGAGATCTGTTTCGGACAGGATCTCTATTATCCCCGACGATTCAAGAAAAATACCGGCGATAGATTCACTGCTGTCGGTTTCACCATAATCATTACGAAAAAACTGGAACTTTACATCTTTTTCCAGGTCAGGAGTGAATTGTAAGGAAGTACCATAACGAAAATTCTCAAGATTGACATACCCATTTCGGCCGCTTTTTTCAAGATAGCCAAAGTCCAGACCGCTATGCGGTCGTATTTTCATAGATGTTTTCTCCATTGAACTCACGAGTTCAGGTGATGCCTTCCCTGCACTCCGGATTTTTTCATAGACCTGGGCTTCCTTCCTGTATTCACCGAACCTGTCGTAAATAGAAGCTAAGTCACGTAAACCTTCCGTACTCTCTTCTTCCTCTAAAAGACGCTTGTAATTTCGTTCTGCTGCAACATATTTCCGTTGCACAATTGCCTTTCTCGCAAGATATTCGTTCAATATTGATTGCTGCCAACTATATAATTCATAATAATCAACCACAATCTTACCAGTCTTATTGCCAATATTGTCTATAATGAATGGAGGAGACATTAACTCTGCAACGATCTCCGGATCTGTCTGCAATAAAAACAGCAAAGAGTGCCAAAACGTTTTTTCCCGGGTAAAATAAAGGTAATAAATTTCTTCCAGCTCAAATTTCTTTTCAAGTAACTCAATAACTGGAGGATAAAGCAATAATTCATATACCTTAAGAGACTTTTCCACCTGTTTGGATCCCCACAACATTCTGGCAAAAAGTACAATTTCATCATAATCAGAGCTTAAATCATTATAGGTTACCGCAGTATCAATTTGGTTCAATCCTTTGTTCTCTTGAGACAGGAGTCTAATACCATTTTCATATCCTCCTCTTTTGTACTCATTCTCAGCTCTTTTCCTCTGGAAAGAATATTCTTCCGGTAATCTTTTATGAATTTCTCCGTAAGATTCAATTGATTCCTCTATTTTTCCCCTGGCAAAAAACAGTTCAGCCAAAAAAACCTGGCCGACAAGCGAATCAATCCCGGTCTTTAACACAGTTCCCAGGTGCTGTTCAGCAGAATCATACTCTCCATGTTCCAGTTCGACTTGGACAGTTTGCAACAGGCGGCTCAATACCGGCTGTTTCCCAATAAACAAATCCTGTTGTGAGGGGATTCCAAAGGTTGTCCCTCCTGACTTCCTACCCAAAATATCTCGAACAACTGATATTTCCGGATCAAATATTCTTTTATTTGCCAGTCTTTTAGCCAGCTTGCCGCATTTGTTGTAATCACCTTTTTCGATGTACAACCAGCACAACTCTTTTTCCAGTCGATATATTTCAAAATCAAAAGATGAATCCTTATTTTCTGCCCGGGGGTCTTTTTTAACCAGACGTATTGTATTTACAACCTCCTGCATTTCCCCTGCAGCCATCATGAATTTTATATCAAGAAGGAGTTTTTCTCCAAGGAGCTTATCTTTTTCAGGGGAAGGCGGGTAAGTCTCTATTTTATCAATAAATGCACTGTACCAGGCTTTGGCCTCCTCAATATTATTGTCTTCAATAGCATTACTCACTAAAATGAATAACACCTTGCTGTCAGAGATACCAAGATTTAAAACCTTTCGATTCAGCTCCTCTGCCTTTCTAGGTTTTCCTTCTGTGCGCAGTGTTTTTGCCCTATGTATTTGTAACTGAAAAAGAACTTCAGGATCGTTTTTGAATAGAGTGAGTAAGTGATTATAATCTTCTTCCAGTCGGCTAAACAGCGAATTATACGACAACTGATCAAAATAATTGAGTATGAAATCAATATCTTCCTCACCGTAATTCTTCTGCGGATTATCTTTGAAAAGTCTTTTCAACTCTGCAACCAAACCTAAAGCCCCGGCTTTTGAGATACAGGCTTTCCTGAGGTTCAGATCGGAATTATCGACTCGTAATCCATCGCTGAATGATGCAAGGGCAACTTCTTCCAACCCTTCAAGTTCCTCCAGCTCCCCCTTTAGCAAAAAATGTCTCTTGGTAGAGCTATGGCGAGTGGTAATTTTCTCCAGATACCCAAGGGCAAGGCCATACTCTTTCCTCTTGCGATAGTTATCTACTATCTTATAGGCAATCTTATCATCCCGTGGTTGATGATCATGGATAATGAACAGTATTTCAAGTTGTGCGTCCAGCTTTTCATTTTGTTCGAGTAAAGCAGCAATTTTCAAATAAATTGCCAGACGATTGGGGGTTACTTGTTGAAGATCCTGCCATAACAACAAGGCACCGTCATTTTCAACAATGGACAAAAAATCTTTGGCCAGAATCGTCTGGATCGTGGAGATCTCTGTTTCCACATTCTTATCCCCAGGATAATTCTCAATATACTTTTCATAGTATCTGAGTGCCTTGTCAGGTCTTCCCAGTTCATGCAAATTAATCTCTGCGATTTTGACCAGCAAGTAACCATTTGGGTGAATTTTTTCAGAAAGAAAAAGGAGGTAGGGAAGAGCCGATCTTCCGTCTTCTTTTGCCAGAAAATAGTCAGCCAATTTCCGGTAAAAGGGTAAATAATTTTGATTTCGTCGAATATATTCACGCCACAATGGCACAGCATCTTCCTTGCTGCCAGCATGGTCAAAAAGATTTGCCGCGTTAAAAATTATTCGATCATCGATTGCATCAATTTTACCTTTGCCAAGGAGCTTTGAATAATATGATTTTGCTTTCACACTGTTTCCTAGAGACTCGGCATCCCTGGCAAGTCCATAGAGAAGCACCACATTATTCGGTTGCCGGACATAAAGTTGTTCCCGAAGCGGGAAAGCTACATCATACTTCCCTTCCCCTTTCAGGCTATCTACGAGACCAAGCAATGCAAGAGTAGATTGAGTCCCTCCAGGATCAGATTCGTATACCTTACCATACTGCTTAGTTGCAAGACTGTACTCTTTTTGCTGCAGAGATATCATGCCGGCAGCCAGGAGATAATCTATTCGATTGGGGCTTTTTTCAAGAAGAGGAAAAAGGATTTTTGATGCAGAAGAAAAATCTTCGATTTGCACAAGGACTTTGCAATATTCCCAATTGGCAGCCTCAATATTCGGTTTTAATTTAAAAAGACGCTCATATAATTTTGAGGCAGCAGGATATCGGTCTTCCTGTACATTCTTTCTGGCCTCATCCCATAGAGTTTTCCACTCCGGAACCTCAGGTTGATCTGCAACAATGGTGATAATTCTCTCAGGTGTAATATCACTGATGGCAGCCTGTGGAGACTCAGCGTAAAAGAAAGTAATCAGGAAGACGAATACCTTCAGACCAACTATGACCGGAACCAGCTTCTTAGAAACCATGGTCAACTAACACCCATGAAATGAATTTCACAACAAAACATGAAAGTAATGTAACCGGGACTTGGAGGAGTGTCGCCAAACGTCCTCGCAAGCTGTGGATTGTTGTGTCGACACTCCTCCAAATCCCTCCCTGCCTGGGAGCGAACATGACTTTCACATAAAGGAAGTTATACAGGATGATTTGTCTGATACAGATGATGGCAGTACTGTCGGTAACTGATAATATCAACTATCTAAGGTACCTCGTTAAGCATAAAACTTCACTATTTTCTCAACAATATAATTCTGCATTGCAAAGGTAAGTTCAGGATATATCGGCAGTGCAATGGTTTCTTTTGCGGCCTTTTCAGCTTCAGGACAGGAAATTTCACTTGCAAGGGAACCAAGACATTCCTGCTTATGTAACGGTACAGGATAATAAACTTCACATCCAATATTGTTGGTAATCAACCAGTCGCGCAATGCATCACGTTTTTGCACCCTGAGAACATATTGATTATATATATGGTAATTTCTTCCCTTGGAACCATGGTTTTCTGTATTTCCATACACCGCAACAGGGAGCTTGATGTTATCATTTTTAATCAGCGGTGTGTCTTCAAATAGATTTTTGTATCTGGCAGCATTATCGGCTCTCTTTTTATGCCATCCATTCAGGTAAGGGAGTTTCACTCGTAATACTGCTGCCTGTATGGGATCAAGCCTGAAATTTCCACCGACCATTTTGTGAAAATATTTTGGGTATGCCCCATGATTTCGCAGTAACGCAAGTTGTTGAGCGATCTCTTTATCTTGAGTTACCACCATACCACCATCGCCGATTCCACCGAGATTTTTACTGGGGAAAAAAGAAAAACAACCGCAAAGTCCCATGGAGCCGGCAGGCTTATCAATGACAGTATCATTTGTCACCATTGGGTAGTGGGCGCCAATAGCCTGAGCTGCATCTTCTATCACAGGTACCTCATACTGCTCCGCCAATTTAAGAATTTCAACCATATCTGCACATTGCCCATAAAGATGTACAGGAATAATGGCTTTAATAGTTTTATCTTTGTCTGCCTGCAGAATTTTGGCTATGTTTTGTGGATTGATATTAAAGGTCTGTGGATCAATATCAGCAAAGATGGGAACAGCACCTAACCTCAGAATTACCCCCATAGTCGCAAAAAATGAATATGGCGTTGTAAGAACAACATCTCCCTGCCCTACCCCTATTGCCATAAGGGAAATAAGCAAGGCATCAGTGCCGCTGGTAACACCAATTCCATGCTCAACTTCACAATAATGTGCAATTTCCTCCTCCAGCCCAGTCACCTCAGGCCCCTGGATATATCGGGTGGATTTTACCACACGGGTGACCGCCTGAATTAAGTCGTCTTCGAGATATTCCAGCTGAGCCTGGAGGTCAAGCAGAGGTACTTTCATAATAATTTAGTGCGAAATATGTCCGGCAAATTGACCAGGAGGCTGTCCGAGAAACCTGCAGTTAGTGATCAGAATTGATAACAATTTTTTCACCATCAAAATAGTCAACTATATCAGGCATTTCAACTTCAAGGTATTTCTTCATTTTTTTGAGCAGATTGACTTCAATCTGTCGTACCCGCTCTCTTGAAATTGAAAATTTATCAGCAATATTCTGAAGAGTCAGCGGTTCATCAGTGAGCAACCGCTTTTCAAGGATCATCCTTTCCTTATCGTTGAGTCTTTCTTTTAAGGTGTCAAGAAGTTCTGCAAGTTTCACCTTTATTTCTTTTCCTGCAACTGTAGATTCAATTCCAGGACCATTACTGGGGAGAAAACTTTTTTGCTCATCATCGGAGTCGGAACGTACCGGGCTTTCCAGTGAAACATCCCAATTGTCCATCCGCTGCCCCATTTCAATGACTTCACGTTCTTTTACGTTAAGGCGCTCAGCAATGAGTTTTGGTTCCGCATCAAAACCTTGTGATTCAAGGAGTTTTCTTTCTTTGTTCAGACTAAAAAAGAGTTTGCGCTGGGCCTGGGTGGTACCGATTTTGACCAACCTCCAGTTATCCATTATAAACTTCAAGACATAAGCCCGAATCCAATATGCAGCATAGTATGAGAATTTGACTCCCCGGTATGGATCAAATTTTTTTGTTGCCTGGACCAATCCCACATTGCCTTCTTGGATAAGATCCATAAAATTTTGCATCCAGTACTTCTGAAAATCCATTGCAACCTTAACGACCAGGCGCAAATTGGATGAAACCAGCCTGTAGGCTGCATCCTGATCACCCTCTTCCCTGAAACGAATCGCCAATGCATCTGTCTCTTCTCTCGTTAACAGTTCATATTGGCTTATTTCCTGCAAATACCTGTGAAGTGCGGGATTGCTCAGGGCGGGTAGATTCTCTTCGTCCGACACCGTAACAAGAGGATTTTCATATCCCTTTTCAACAGGAGTTTCTTCAGTCTCAATCATTGTCTCTTTACTCATCCATATCTCTCCGGAAAAATTGTCCAGGAAGTGTAATAAAGCTAAAAATATTACTCTACTTGGATTAAAGTGCAATCATTATGTACAGGATGATTGCAGATCATGATTGAATGATTTTTTGTTCTGATTTTTTTATGACAACCACTAGGAGCCTGTCCGAGAATGCATTTTGCCCAAACTCTTCGTTATTATCAAAAAAATAATGCTCGCAATATCAGGTATATGGTTGTGCTTATTTTTTTGGAAAACCTCGATTTTAAACAAAATGCTTATTCTCGGACAAGCTCCTAGGAAGAAA
>JAUVON010000336.1 GCA_030599175.1 Desulfobulbaceae bacterium
CAGCAACCCTCTTTTTTACAATTGTCCTTTCTCTCTTTGTAACAGTTCTCTCCCGGATCGTCTGTTCAGGCCTGACACCCTTTACCCGTGCTGCTTTATCGAGAACAGCAGTCCTGTCATTCTTAATTGCGCCGGAATGTTTTTTCTCAATAACCCGCCTGCTGCCCTTTTCATATTTGCCTGCTACAGTTCTTTCTTGCGGCATATTGCGTTGGATACGAGTTGAACGTTCTCTTTTTCTCTCGTAATTTTCACTCCTGAAGGTTTTCCTTGTCTTTACCACTCTCCTTTCAGGCTGGATTTCAATTCTCTTCTCTGTATCTCTGATTCTCGTAACTTTTGTTCCGGTTCTCGTAACTTTTGTTGAATACTTCCTGTCCCGCAATCTTTCAGCGGTCTGTAGCGGCTTGTAATTCTTAACAATTACCGTTTTATTAATATTCCTGATCTTCACCGTATTGTAGTTGTTGATTGCCCCCGGTTTCCTGTGATACAGGTGTCGTTTCGGTATTACGACCGCATGGTCAATATGCCTATGGCCTGACAGGTTGATATTAATGCTGAAATATGTTCCTCCCCACATCGCAACTGTTCTTGGCCCCCACTTGCGTTTACCGTAATAGATTTCCCAGGGAGCAAGAGGCAGCCAGCCGATATAGTCATTGTGAGCAATCCAGCGAACTCTGCCCGGATGCCAATGGGACCGGTATCTCTTGCCAAACCTGATGTTAAAGCCAATAACCGTAACGCCGGCAACATGCGATACATGGACATAGGGCGTCCATAGCCAGGCCCCATGCATGTTGATCCAGTTCCCATGATGATGGGTAACCCAACCCCATGGATTATGATCTATCCAGACGGGAGAGCCATGCCAGTCCTGCCAGTAGCCCGTTGTATATGGACTCCAGCCGACAGCTACCGAGTGCGGCTTCCAGGCCCAGTAATAATATCCGCGGTAATAGATCCTTTGCCAGCGCCCATATGGTTCCATAGCATAGGCATACTCCTGCATGGACTCAGGCAGATGCTCAGAGCGCACCAGTTTGTTCCGGTTCCACAACCCTTCTCTGTCTGCACACCAGTTGTCCCATTTTCTGTCAATGGGACCGACACCGGCGATAATAGACTTTTCTCGAAATTCAAGACTGGTAGATCCTGATAAGACCTCTATCTTCTCCACTCCATCGTCATATGAATGAAAAGTTGCTTCACCGCGCACAGCAGACACAGTTACTGACTGCTCGTCCGCCTGCACATCAATAGCACTTCCAGGCCCGATCTTTACCGTGCCCCTGGCTGTTTCTACAATCATTTTACCTGCGGAGCTTCTATTGTAAAATCTTGCAAGTCCTGACTGCAGAGTAAACTCGGCAATATCATCATCCAGGTTCAGAATTTCAATCTCGGTATTTTCGTCCAGCCTCATCAGCTGATTATCAGGAAAAGCAATTTCCGCCCTGCTGTTATCCCCTGTTGCCAGAACATCCTGTGTGCCGGCAGGAGATTGTAGAGATGTTGCTACCCATCTTTTATCCACATCCATATAACGATATATTTCACCTTCGATGTGGGAGATGCGACCGACAATAATTGCCGCATCAACTGCGCTGCCGGCCCACATTGCTGAGAATAAAACCAAGAGGAAGAAGATCATTTTTTTCATGGCATCACCTTTTATCAATTGTTTAAATTGATTTTTGCTCGTCTTTACCTGATAAGACAGATGCGGACTGTGTTTTGTTTACATCTTCTACCGTGATTCAGGTTCTTTTTTTATAGACATCGATACTTTTAGGGTCGATGTCTCCTCTTGCGTCAAGGATCAAATGGCATAATATTGCGCCGCACTAAAGGGCAAGCAGGTAAGCGCAGACTCCGGGATGCGTCAGTTAAGAGTTGACGTGACACTAGTACAATGTAAATCCTAAAGCTTCGTATTATTTGTTTTGTGTGTTATAATCCTCCTATAAAACACGGAGGATTAACATGGCACCACGATACAGAGTGACACTGACCAAGAAAGAACGAGAAGACCTGGAAGCTATTTCAACAAAGGGAAAAAGGGCAGCCCGAACCGTATTATATTCTCGGGCATTACTCCTGCTTGATGTCGGAGAACAAGGGCCAAGATGGCTTGTTGCAAAAGTGGCAGAGGCTCTTGGGACAACGCCACGAAGTCTTGAACATCTCAAAAAGCGGTTTGTAGAAGAGGGGATTACTGTAGCGATAGAACGTAAAAAGCGAGTAAAGCCTCCCCGGGAAATTCAATTCGGAGGCGATTTTGAAGCTCATCTTCTGGCCCTGGCCTGTTCAGATGCTCCGCCTGGTAACAAAAGGTGGACAGTGAGACTACTGGCTGAAAAAATGATTGAACTGAAAATGGTTCCAACAGTCTCCCCAATGACTGTCTGTAATACTTTAAAAAAAATGAACTTAAGCCTCACCTGAGCAAATACTGGAAAATACCGCCAGATCAAAATGCAAGTTTTGTTGCGGCGATGGAAGATGTCCTGGAAGTTTATGCACGACCGTATGACCCCAGTTTCCCAGTTGTATGTATGGACGAATCAAGCGTCCAACTGATCGGAGAGGTCCATGAGCCTATTCCGGCAGCCCCCGGCCACCCTGAGCTGGTGGATGATGAATATGTTCGTAATGGAGTAGCAAGCATATTACTTGAAGTGGAACCACTTGGAGGGAAACGTAAGGTAAAAATCACTGAGCGTCGGACACGAATTGACTGGGCTCATTTCATCAAAGATATGCTTGAAATACGATATTCAGATGCTGAGAAAGTAGTACTGGTTATGGACAATTTAAATACACATAATGCAGCTTCATTGTACACGGCTTTCCCTCCAGAAGAAGCCAGGAAGCTGGCGGAGCGACTTGAAATACATTACACGCCGAAGCATGGTAGCTGGTTGAACATCGCAGAGATTGAACTTAGCGTTTTGAAACGACAATGTCTCGCTGGCCGAATTGCCTGCATTGAAAAAATGCGAGATGAAGTAAGTGCCTGGAATATAGATAGAAACAATCGGCAATCTAACATTGACTGGCAGTTTCGTACAGATGATGCTCGGGTAAAACTGAAACGGCTATATCCGAAACTTTAAATTTTATGGTGTACTAGGAATCAAGAAGAGTTATTGGATAAACAGCTGTGGTCCACTCAAAACACTTCTCATTTTAGCAATCAAGGTGTTTGTTGGAAAAGGTTTTTGCAAAAAAGCCCTTTCGTCGTCAGGAATAAAATGAGCGATAGAGGGACACATGAAGCCAGACATGAAAAGGACTTTAGTCTC
>JAUVON010000203.1 GCA_030599175.1 Desulfobulbaceae bacterium
ACTCAGCTACATCAAAAGACTCAGTAGTGTCCGGTTAGAAAATTGCAAAGCATTGAAAACGAATTCATGGATAACTTTTGTCCGCTTTTGGCAGTAGATTTCTTGATTTTCAAATATTTTTCACATCCAATTTGTATCATGCGAGTTCCTCGCAGATAGCGTAGACTTCGAAGACTGATACAAATCAAATGTGAAAATATTAAGAGGTAAGCGTAGACTTCGAGATCTAAACCGGACACTACTGCAAAAGATTATGTGTAGTAGTTTAAGTGAGGTGGGTTGTGAAAGGAAAAGTTGCTCTAATCACTGGTGGTGGTACAGGCCTGGGGTCTGCCATTGCCAGACGATTTAGTAAGGCTGGTGTGTCTGTAGTTCTCACGGGGCGTCGTACAGCACCTATCCTGTCTATTGCAAAAGAGGTTGGTGGTATAGCTGTTGAGGGAGATGTCTTAGATAAAGCACATATCGCAGAGGCGGTAGCGGCTGCAACCGCAGAGTTTGGAGGGCTGGATATCGTAGTAGCCAACGCTGGTGTTATTTCAGTGGCTGATGTCTTGTCTGTCCAGGAAAATGACTGGCAGCAGATGCTCGATATCAATGTGACAGGAGTGATGAATACGGCCCAGGCTGCCATCCCGGCTTTGATTTCGGGGGGTGGAGGGTCGATAGTTAATATTTCATCAGTGGCGGGACTCATGGGGATAGGTGATGCCGCAGGGTATTGTACTTCCAAGGCTGCCCTCTTAGGTCTGACCAGGTCAATGGCTGTTGACTATGGACAACACAATGTCAGGGTCAACACTCTTTGTCCCGGGTGGTTTGGCTCGGAGATGAGTGAGATGGAGATGGAAGAATTGGCAAAGGAGAAAGGGATTAGCAAGGCAGATGCAATAGATCTGGTGACTCAGTACCTACCTTTGAAAAGGATGGCCGATCCTGATGAAATAGCAGCCTGTGTGGAGTTTCTAGCATCTGACAATTCATCGTTTGTTACGGGGACAACCCTTGTAGCGGATGGCGGCGGAGCAATAGTTGATGTCGGAATGCTTGGTTTCCTATAAACATAGTAATACCAGTGGAGTTATCTATGAGTGATGCATTTGAATTAATTCAGGTGGGTGAATTAGCCGTTGGGTTTAGTGAAAACGTCCTGCCCGATACTGATCAGTTGAAGGGGAAAGACATAGACATATTTTTTGAAGATGGATCTACTATAAAATATATTTTCCATGACAAACATAGCCTGACATGGGAAAGCAGCGACGGCAGTGGTGATGAAGATTACAGGGCAACCTGTTCAAGGCGAAACATATTTTTAGTTGATTTTGTAAAGAAAGATTTAGCAACATCCGTCAGTATAGTTCTTGATTTTGTAAATGATATTGCAACAGTACTTACTGGCTCCCTTCCAGGTGAAAACCAGGCTCGAGAAGATAAATTGACCCGTATGGAAAAGGGTCTACACCAGACGGCTGTTGATGTGAGTTTCAGGCACGGTTCAATCAATACAAAGTTTACTACAGACACGCCAAAGCATGAGACTACCAGTGAGTTGGTAGGCAAGCGAGTTCGCTATGTTTACAGTGAAAATGATACTTATGAGCACATTTATCTCACCGAGAACCTTTATACATGGCACTGTTTGACTGGAATAGAAAAAGGTATGGCTGATACAGACTTATGCCACTATTTCAAAATTGCAGAGAACCTCTACTGGTTTGTTTGGCGAGAAAAATTGGTGCCGACACTGGGTGTGGTGATAGTCAACCTGGAGGAAATGAAAACAACCGGTAAAATATTTGGCTATGAATCAGACGACTTCAACAAGCGCATCAATTTTCCTGTAGGCGCTTACGCAGAATTAATCAACATTACGACCTTTGGTGACTGTTAATAAATGATGTTATTTAATGGGTGAGTCTGGCTGGGCTCATTTGATCAGCCAGACTCTATTTTAATTTGACACAAAGAGAATAGATGGCTACTGTCCATAAAGTTAAACGAACGTTTGAACAACGAGCTGGCATGAAAATATGAATAACAAAAAGCTACAAAACCCAAACTCAAAAGAGAGAATTCTTCGAACCGCCATATCTCTCTTTGCCCGCAAAGGGTTTGCGGAAACAGGGATGCGTGAACTGGCGTCCAAAGCAGAGGTGAACCTCTCAATGGTTAATTATTTTTTCGGCAGCAAAAAGGGACTGTTGAAAGAAATTCTTGACGATTTCTTTTCGGGATATCTGGCCATTGCCAGGGAAGAACTGACTGATCCAGAGGATTTACAATCCAGGCTTGAACGATTCATTACGAGTGCTGTGAACTATTTTGAGGCAGAACGAGACTCTCTGATAATCACCATCAGTGAGCTTCCCCACGATGACCCTGAGATTGTCGAACATAAAGCAGCCTGGGCCAGACAAATGGTTGAAATCGTAAACCAGGAACTCTGCCTGCCCCATGGCGAAAAGACAGGACAAAAGATTCCTCCAACCTGTCTTGCTCCCATGCTTACCTCTCTAATGGCTTCCCGTTTTCTCTTTGGCCCACTTATGGAAAAGGTTCAAGCAGGTAGTTTTAAGGCTGTTACTACAGAAGATTATACAAAGATGCTTGTTGGTATACTGCTGCAGGGAATTACAGGTACTGAGAAAAAGAGTGGCGAGAGAAATATATGAAAAATACTCTATTATCAAATTTTATATTCTTAATAGTATTGAGCCAGACAATGTCCGCTTTTATCCCCCGGATGAGCAATGGACTGACCCTGGAAGAGGCTGTGACTCTGGCTCTCGACAATAACCTTGACCTGCAGAAACAACAGATGAATCAGGCCTTAAGCGAAGAAGGTCTGAGTGGAAAAAAATCAGATAATTTTGGTAAATTTGACATTATTGCCTCCTACGGACATTACAATCTGCCGCGCACCCTGGCCCCGCTAACCCCGGCGGCAATCTTTATGGATCCCACAGCCGTTCCCACCACGGTAGATCTCTTTACCACAGGAATAATGTATGAACTGCCCCTTTTCACCGGCTTTTCTCAGCAACGTTCAGTAGAGATTGCAGCAATTGAAAAAGAGATCGCCGGAACTGCATTCAAACTGAGCCGGGAGCAGCTTATTTATAATGTGAAGACGCTGTATGTAAATATCCTTTCCCTGCAGGCACAGGAAGAGGCACAACGGGAATACCATAAAGCATTGCATAGACTTCATGATGACATTTCTTTAGAAGTTGAGCTTGGCAGGAAAGCGAAAGTAGAGCAGTTGAAGGCGGCAGCGGATCTTGAAAGTGCCAGGGTTCAAATGCGGCAAACCAAGGGCAATATAAAGATACTGAAGAGTACCCTGGCCAGTCTGCTGGGCAGCGACACAATAAGCAGTTTGGAAAAATTCACCGTGGTGGTGTCTCCGGTCGGTGAAACTGTATACAGCAAGGGGATTAAA
Organism: Desulfobulbaceae bacterium; assembly: GCA_030599175.1. Taxonomy (GTDB): domain Bacteria; phylum Desulfobacterota; class Desulfobulbia; order Desulfobulbales; family Desulfocapsaceae; genus Desulfomarina. Next base: position 3,446 of record JAUVON010000203.1, read on the forward strand.
GAACTCGATCGATACCGCTCCACCGTTCTTGATGTGGAAAAAAAGAACAGTCTTGTTGAGAAGAGTAGTGCTGCATATTACCCTCAGATAATTTTTAACGGCTTTTACGGCCAAAATTTCGGACCAAATGATGATTCCAATCGATATGAAGGTGACTGGAATAACCAGGAGGTATGGCAGGCAACTGTGAATTTGAAATGGACGGTTTTTGACTTTGGCGGCCGTAAAACGGATCGCCAGATAGCATCCATACACAAACAGCAAAGCCGGCGGGAGCAGTTAAAAACAGAACTTGAACTGAAAAGATCGTTCAGTGAAGCTATCACCAGGATTGGGATGGCTATTGATGGTTTTTATTCTGCCGAAACCGAGCTGGCTTTAACCCGTGAAACTGAAATTATTGAGCAGACCCGCTTTGACAAAGGAGCCACGGACGTAAATGATCTGCTCTACGCAAAGGCTCGTAATCAGCTGGCTCTGAGCCGCTCTATTACTGCTCGGTACAGTTATATGAACAGTTGTTTTTACCTGGATTACCTGCTCGAAGATGGGGAAAGTAAATGAAAAAATTAATACTATTACTGCTGGTTATTGCACTGGGTGTCAGTGCAGCTATGCTCCTTAAAAAACGCAAACAGAGTATCAAAGATGCTCCTGTTCCTACACCACTCACCTATCAGGTAAAAATCATTTCGGCCAAAACAGGGCTGCTGGAACAGACCCGTCCTTTTCTTGCCCGACTTACCTCCCTGAAGACCGCAGAAATTTCTTCCAAGCTAAGCGGTTTAATAAAAGAACTGTCGGTCAGAGAAAATCAGGTTGTAAAAAAAGGCGATCTGCTGCTACAGATTGATGACCTTGAAATTATGTCAAACATCAAGTCGTTGCAGGTGAACCTGAAAGCCCAGGAAAAGGATGTCCAATATACCAGGAACCTCCATGAACGAAACAAGGCTCTTTATAAGGTAGGTGGTCTGGCCCGGGAGAAATATGAGGGCTCAGAAGTAACCTATGGGGCCAAAAAGGCAGCCCTTGAAGCAACACGACAGAAGATCATTGGTCTTGAAGTTCAGCTCAGGTATCTCAATATCAAAGCTCCTTTTGATGGAGTTGTCGGTACCATTTTTTCACAAAAGGGTGATCTTGCAAGCCCGGGAAAACCATTGCTCTCCATCAATTCTCATGGGCAGAAACTCACCTTCAGCTATGTGCCTGGCGGTCATGCAATCAAGACAGGGCAGAATATTTCTCAAGACGGGGTGAAAATTGGTCAGATCATAAGATTATACAGTGATGCAGATAACGGCCTCTCGGTTGCAGAAGCTGCCGTTGACAGCCCTCTGGATATGCCCAATAACAGTTATCTGACCATCGACCTGCTCGTTTTTGCTGATAGTGGCTGCACTGTGCCTCTTAACGCCCTCCTGCGGACAAAAGAGGGTGCCCGGGTAATGATTCATGAGAACAAGGTGTTCAAATCTTTAAAAGTAGACATTATTGCCGAAAATAAAGCACAGGCACTCATTGAGCCATGTCCCGACTCTCCTGTGGCAGTTGCGGCCGGAGCCAAACTGAGTCAGTTGCCCAGCTATGGCAATGTAATGGTTCACAGGAGTGAAACGCATGAATAGCAGTTTTATAGAGCGTCTCCTCCAGCGCCCCTATTTTATCTATTCCTTTCTGGCCCTCTTTGTATTCCTGGGTATTGCAGGCTACCAGAAGGTTGACCGAAAGCTCTTCCCGGAATCAAACTACCCGGAAATTGCCGTGGTTATCATCCAGCCCGGTGGTTCCGCCAAAACTCTTGCAGCAAACGTTGCCGTAGTTGTGGAAGAGGAACTCTACAGCCTGGATAAGATTCGAAGAGTCTTTTCAACCACTATTGATGAAGTTTCCGTTATCCGGGCCGAATTTGAATACAGCAAAGATCTTGATATGGCAGCAAGCGATGTCACGGGTTCTTTAAATAAAATTCGCTCGGCCCTGCCACCTGATATCAAAGAACCGCAGGTTCATAAAATTTCCGCCGCAACTGCTCCCGTTGTGGTTATCGGCATCAGTTCAGATTCGATACCCCTGCCTGATATCCGCC
>JAUVON010000304.1 GCA_030599175.1 Desulfobulbaceae bacterium
AGAACACTTATCGGAGAAAAACAAGAGGCTCTTTTTGCGGTTACCATCCCGGAGAAACAGGGAAGTCTGAAAGCATTCTGCAAAGATATGGTTGGAAATCGCAATATCACCGAATTCAACTATCGTCTGTCCAACCGCAAACAGGCGCATATTTTCGTCGGAATCTCGATCCAGAACGAGCAGGAACGATTCAGTTTTGGTGACCGACTCACCCGGTCGGGCTATCAAAACCTGGATATTACGGACAACGATCTTGCCAAGACCCATATCCGCTATATGGTTGGTGGGCGTTCCGAAGCTGTTATGGACGAACGTCTGTTCCGGTTCTGGTTCCCCGAAACCCCGAAAGCTCTAACCCGCTTTCTCGAGGCGACACGGGGACATCATAACATTTCACTTTTTCATTACAGAGCGCAGGGCGGCGATTTCGGCAGAGTACTGATCGGTCTGGAATGCCCGAAAGGGACTGATCAGGAGCTTAGAGAGCGCCTCGACGATCTCGGTTATCGGTATCAGGAGGAGACGGGTAATCCTGTCTATGAACTCTTCCTCTAATCCCCCCCCTTTAAAAACCATGGGTCTCGCCCACCGGTGAGTATTTCGACTCCTGTTTTAGTTACCAGCACGGTATGTTCAAACTGGGCACTAAGAGCAAGATCCGCTGTCACTGCCGTCCAGTTGTCAGGCCAGATCATGCAGGTGGGACTGCCGCTATTGATCATCGGCTCAATGGTAAAGGTCATTCCCTCCTCCATTCGCGCCTTATTGGCCGGTTCATAAAAATGTGCTATATATGGAGCCATATGAAAGGTACCGCCGATCCCATGGCCGGTGAATTCACGGACAACACTATAACCATGCTTCTCAGTGTGGCTCTCAATTACCCTACCGATTTCATTAAACAACCGGCCCGGTCGAACAACATCTATACCTTTCATCAGACATTCCCAGGTAACCTCAACCAGGGCACGAGCCTCCCTGCTCACATCGCCAACCAAAACTGTCTCTGAACAATCGCCATGCATGCCATCGATATAAACAGTCACATCGCAGTTAATTATATCACCCTCCTGCAGTTCCCGGCTGTCAGGGATACCATGCACCACGACCTCGTTCACTGAAGTGCAGATTGATTTGGGAAACCCCATATAATTCAACGGACTTGGATACGCTCCCCGTGATATTGCTGAAAGATGAGCAATTTCATCAAGTGCATTGGTGGTGATGCCGGGCCTGACTGCAGTAAGTACCGCATTCAGCACCTCTCTTGCAACCATGCCGGCACGACGCATCCTGGATATTTCTTCTGCCGTCTCTTTTTTACAGGACGGCCCGCGTTCTCCAGCCACCCCGGTTTTGGCGTATTCAGGGGCAATTATACTGTCAGGAACTTGCCGTTTGGGGCTTATACTGCCGGCAATAACAGTTGGTTTCCCGACCTGTTTTATTGCCATACCCGGAGGGGTCGTTTCTCCCCTTTCATCGGAACGTAAATGGCATTTTTTATATTTCTTCCCGCTGTTACACCAACAGGGATCATTTCTTTTTGGTATTTTTCTGGTCATCTCCCTTCCAGTTTATTGGTTCCTCTGATGCCTGATGCACTATTCTTTCCTCTGTAATGCACCAGAACATGCCGGTTGTCAAATGGTATTCCTGCTATTGATTATTGTGTTTTTCTCTCGCACTGGAAATAGCCCCGGTTTCTATCACTGAAAACAGCTTTTTGGCACCACCCGAAAAACTGTTTAATCAGCTCTTTCACATTTCCACAAAGATGCCTATAATAGTTGACTGACAAAAGAATGATGGCGTCGTAAAAAGGTCACTCGATGTCTACGCTTATCGGAAGTTACAGAACGTTCCTTGAAACAACACAATGGCACTGATTAAACGATCCGAACTACAAAACCTGTTGCAGAAAGGGACAGTTGAACCAACCAGCCAGGTCTACCTTTTCTTCGGTGAACGATATCTCTGCAAGGAGGCCGCCGACCTGCTGCAGGAAGCACTGCTCCACAATAAACCGGGTGCAGTGCACACAGTTGATGGTGAAAGGGAGGATTTCGACAAGACTCTGCCACGACTTATGAGCTTCAGTCTGCTGCCGGGTCTGCAGATATACCGTGTCTCCGACAGCAGAATATTCCACACCAAAACCGTTCTTTCAAAAGTCTGGGACAAGGGTGTACAGGCATATAAAGCTGGACGATTTAAACCTGCCGAACGGTACCTGCAATCACTTATGCAGACAGCAGACATTAAAATCGAAACTACTACTCCATTTTCAGACATAAGTTCCAGCCAATGGAAGAGCAGATTCAACTTTGAAAAGCCCGCAGAGCCACTGGACTGGGCAGATAGATTACTCTATGAATCAAAAGTTTCACCTGGTGGAAGCCCGACACTTCTAATTGATAAGTGCATTGAAACCTTTGATAAGGGGTTGCCCGACAGCAATATACTCATCCTGATCTCTGAAGCAGTAGATAAACGCCAAAGACTTTTCACCTATCTCAAAAAGAACTGCACGGTAGTAGACTGCTCGGTCACGACCGGAGCCGGTGCGGCGGCACAAAGGGAACAGAAGGCAATCCTGCGTGAAATGATGCTGAAAAGCCTTAAAGAGTTCGACAAGAAGATAGACTCCCGTGCTGTTGAGATGTTTTTTGAACGAGTCGGTTTCCACCCGGTTGCAGTTATTATGGAAACCGAGAAACTTGCCCTGTACACCGCTGATCGGGATGTTATTACCTGCAAGGATCTTCAGGCAATGGTCGGCCACAGCAGGGAGGATGCCCTGTTCGAACTTACCGATGCTTTTAGTAAAAAGCAGACGGCAAGAATGTTGACAATACTATCCAGATTACAGGATCAGGGGATACACGGATTGGCGATCCTTGCCACCATGAGAAATTTCCTTAAAAAGCTGCTTGTGTTCAGATCCCTGCAGACACGACCCTCTCCTGTATGGCGAAAGGGAATGAATGCAAATGAATTTCAAAATTCATATCTGCCTCAATTGCGTACAGGTGGAGATTGGGAAGAATTGCTCAAAGGACACCCGTATGCCCTGTTTATGAGTTTTACCAAAGCAACTGAGTACACTGTCAACGGACTGAAATCAATGATGATACTCCTGTTGAAAGCCGAGTTTCGCCTCAAGAGTTCCCCGCTCCCGACACAACTTGTTCTGGAGGAACTCTTTCTCACAATGCTGTATGAACGCAAGGGTCATTCTATTCCATAAAAGTTTAACCCATGATATATTGAAACCTGACTCTTACATGAAAAAATAATAACAATGGCAGAAGAAAACAACAATAACCAGGGTTCGGTTGCCACAGAAGAACATGTGGAAACCAAAGAGCCACGGCTCTATAAAGTACTGCTTCACAATGATGATTATACCAGTATGGAATTCGTTATTTCCATATTGGAAACTGTTTTTCACAAATCTATTCCTGACGCAACCGAAATAATGCTTAATGTCCATAACGAAGGCATAGGTATCGCCGGAGTATATACCCGGGAGATAAGTGAAACAAAAATATCCACCGTCCATCAACTGGCTCAAAAAAATGAATTTCCCCTTCGTTGTTCAATGGAAAGGGTATAAATCGAAGTTTTGGAGTAAGGCACTAACCCGAATAAATCAAAACTTTAGAATGCTTGGATAAGTGCCATGAAAGTATATTCAACCATATAATTTTAAAAGACCTTCCTCGATTTCTTGTTTTTTCTGGCAGAAGTTTTGGAGTAAGGCACTAAATTTAATAAAAAACCGCAGACAAGAATTATGCTAAGCAAAACATTAG